>JBKJVA010000183.1:0-5695 GCA_046589675.1 Usitatibacteraceae bacterium | reverse complement strand
GCAAGATAATTACGCACGCCAAACCAGGGAACGGTTTGATTCTTCGCCATGACGAGATCGTCAATGGAAAATTCTTCCGGCTCGGATTTCATCAACCAGCAGGCCATGTTTTAGCGTCGGGGAATTGAAAAGATGCTACGGGATGGCACGGCGCTTGAGGGTTCGCTTAGATCCGCACTCTTGAACCAGGGTTCAAGGCGGGCGCTCACCGGATGCCTTCAGGTACGTCCGCGTGGGACGCGCACACCAGCATCACTTGGGCAAGCGTCCATCGACTAACAGTCTAAGGCACAAAGGATCTAAGACCTAAGCGAACGCTCAAACGCCATCCAACAATCACACTATAACGCGTTGCTGACCGCATTGCGCGCACGATCCCCGCCGACTAAAAAAGCTTTTCCTGATCCGAGATCGCTTTTTCAATTATGTCTTCAAACGCGCTTATCCTACTCCGCGCGAAGTCGACGTTAATTTCTGTCGACGCGGACTTGGCTGCGCGCGCCGCACCAGGCTTTTGCAAATGTTCATGCGCGATGTTGAGCGCCGCCATGATCGCGATGCGCTCATTGCCGACCACTTTGCCGGTGTCGCGAATTTCGCGCATCTTCTTGTTGAGGAAGTCTACCGAGGCGAGTAACTGGCGTTCTTCACCGTCCGGTGCGGCGACCCGAAACTCACGTCCCATGACGGTGATAGTCACGCCTTTGGGGTCTTTGACCGCTTTCGCTTCTTTCGCGTCACTCATCGACGATCACCCTCGGTTTCCGGGAGCTGCGCGATCAATGCCTCGATCCGCGTTTTGGCAAGGTCAAGTTTTTCGGAGAGTCGCTTAACCTCATCGGACTTGGTCGTAAAGCTTTGGCGCAACTCGCTGTTCTCCGAACGAAGCCGGTGAAACAGCGTCACAAAATGATTGAGCCTGTCTTCAAAGCGCTGAAAGTCTTGTTCCATGCGATGAAATTTATCGAAAAATCCCTGTTACGTCAATGGTTAAGACGATTATTTGAAAGTTTTTCCAAAATCGCAAAAACGAGACGATCAGGTCTCAACGTCCGACTCACCACCGCCGCGTCTTTACGCGGTTCCTGTTGAATCCTATAGTATCCAGCAACTGCTATGAAAATAATCATAACAAGGCTGGCACCATGTCCTCACGGCACGACCCTTTCAGCACAGAAGTCACCGCCCCCAGTTCGGCGCAGTTATTACGTTTGCTTGCCGACAACATTCCGGCGCTGGTTGCCTATTTCGTCAAAAAGAATTTTTGTTGCCTGTTCGCCAACAAGGCATACGCACGCAGTTTTGGGCTGGACGAAGTTTCAATCGTCGGCAAGACCGTGCCAGAAATCATCGGTGCCGAAGCATTCGCTGCTATCAAGCCGTATGTAGAGCGTGCCATGTTGGGCGAGACCGTCCGCTATGAGAGGCAGAATCGCCTGTCCGACGGTAATGAGCGCACCTTTGAAGTGACCCTGATTCCGCATTCAGACGCGACCGGCACCGCGTTTGCAGCCTATGTACTGATTAACGACATCACCCGACACCATGAAGCCGAAAAAGCGATCCGCGAAAGCGAAGAGCGGCTGCGAAAATTTGCTGATGCGACTACTGAAGGCATTGTATTCATTGACGCCGGCATGATTGTGGACTGCAACGAAGCTGCCGCGAGGATGATGCGGATGACCCAGATTGAACTGGTGGGGCGTCGCAATCAGGATTTCATCGCAGCCGAAGACTTGGAAACTGTCGTGAGCAACATTCGTTCAGGCTTTGAGCGGCCTTACGAGATCACCTTGATTCGCGCCGACGGCAGTAAATTAGCCGTAGAACTGGTCGGCAAGGATCTGGTGTATGCCGGCGTCACGCAACGGATGACGGTCATAAGGGACATCAGCGACCGGAAGCAGGCTGAGGCGCATATCCAGTTTCTGGCGCACCACGATACCCTCACGCATCTTCCCAATCGTGCACTGCTGCTTGATCGAATACAAGTCATGCTCGCCTCCGCGCGCCGTAATCAAACCGAGGTCGGCATCATGTTTATCGACCTCGATAACTTTAAAACCATTAACGATTCCCTCGGGCATTACGCCGGTGATGAGTTGTTGAAACGCGTTGCATCAAGAGTTCAGTCGTGTCTGCGTGGTATTGACCTGGTCGGTCGTCTGGGGGGCGATGAGTTTTTGGTGGTGCTGGCCGACCTCACCAATGCTGAAGACATCGCGCCTGTGGCTGAAAAAATTGCCGTGGCGATCAGTGAGCCGTTCTCGCTGGAAGGGCAGGTGCTGTCAGTCTCGGCGTCCATTGGGGTCAGCGTTTTTCCCAGAGATGGTGAGACGCCCGATTCGCTCATTCGCAATGCGGATGCTGCGATGTATCTGGCCAAGGAGCATGGCCGCAATAACTGTCAGTTCTTTCAACCCAGTCTGAACAAGAAAGCATTTCAGGCGTTGGCACTTGAATCCGGTATTCGCAAGGCGATCAAGCAACTCGAATTTACCCTGCACTATCAGCCAGAAGTAAGCACCAACACCAGACAGCCCACCGCAGTTGAGGCGTTGATTCGCTGGAATCATCCGGAACTAGGATTGCTGGGCCCGGACCAATTTATTTCGGTGGCAGAACATCGCGGCATGATCGTGCCGATTGGCCGCTGGGTTATCAACGAGGCCATCCGCCAAGCGCGGGAATGGGCAGATCTCGGCATGGTGATCCCCATCGCGATCAATCTTTCCGCGGTTCAATTCAAGCAAAAAGATTTGGTTGAAGATATTGCGGCGCGCCTGAAAGAGCACGGCGTCTCCGGGGAAATGATCGAACTTGAACTCACCGAGAGTTTGTTCCTTGAGGATGTCAGCGCCATGACTAAAACGCTTGGCCGCTTAAAAGATATCGGCGTTACGCTGGCCGTGGACGATTTTGGAACCGGTTACTCCTCACTTTCCTATTTAAAACGCTACCCGATAGACAAAGTGAAAATTGATCGCTCTTTCGTGCGCGATATTCCACGCGACGATGATGATGTCGCAATCACGGTAGCCATCATCAACCTCGCGGCAAGCCTTGACCTTCGGGTCGTCGCAGAGGGTGTGGAGACGCAAGAGCAAGCGTACTTTCTTGAAGAACACCAATGCGACTTCCTGCAGGGGTACCATATCTCACGACCGCTTCCGCCCGCTGACGTGTTCGAGTGGTTGACACGTCGCCATTCCTGATCGCGGCACTCGCGTACACACTCGCGTACAATTACCGAAGCATAAGGTGTTCCAGCGTTGCCACACGATGCGCTGGAGTTAAACGGGAAGCCTGTAACAAACATATCAGGCACTGCCCCCGCAACGGTGATTGGTTCACTTGCAGTCGAAATACCACTGGATGTCATCGCATTATGCGAATGCATTCGGGAAGGTGACTGCTAGCGCAGATGATTTTTCAACCTGCACGCCATCAGTCCGGATACCGGCCTTGGCACCAGCTTCGCGCACTTCGGTGCGCCGGGTTGGTTGGTGTGTATTGGGGCCGGTGAATATATCGGCACCTTGCATGAAGAATCACGCAGCTTGCGGGGACGCTCGCTGCACCACATCCTGAAATCTCATGAGACCCAATAAACTAAAACTTCTGATCCTGTCATCACTGGCTGTTTCACCTGTGGCCCTCGCTCAAAGCCCTACCCAGGTAAACCAGCTAGTCGTCACTGCCGTACGCACGCCACAATCTATTAGCACTACACTGGCCGCCATTAACGTCATTAGCCGCGACGAGATCGATGCGGCCGGCACCGCGACACTCGCCGAACTATTGCAGCGCAAGGCCGGTGTTGAAATTCGTGCCACCGGCGGGGCGGGCCAGCCGGCCGGGGTATTCATCCGTGGCACCAACAGCCAGCACACCTTGGTACTGGTGGACGGCTTGCGCTTGAGCTCGTCGACCTCGGGCGCGCCAGCATTCGAAAATATTGCGCTCGACATGATCGAGCGTATCGAGATAGTCAAGGGCCCCTTGTCCAGCCTCTATGGCTCGGACGCAATTGGCGGTGTGGTCCAGATTTTCACACGCAATTTCGAGCGCCCGCGCCTGCAAGCCAATGTAGGGTTCGGCACCGATTCGGCTTATGCCGTTAACGCCGGCTTTACGGCTATCGAGAACAAAACCTCGGTGTCGCTGAACGCAGGTTATCGACAGGTGCGCGTACCTTCCGCCACCAATGCCGATGCCGGCAGATTCACGTTCAACCCGGATAGCGATCCCTATCGGAACGCAAACGTCAGCGTCAATATTTCTCATACACTTTGGCAAGGCGAAACGATTTCGCTTAAGGCCTGGCAATCGCGCGGCATAGCGCATTTTGACAACGGACCAAGCGACGATGCACGCAATCGCCAAACCCTTTCGGGCATCGGAATGTCATCCGAAAACCAGATCACGGAAGACTGGACATCGCGCCTGAATATTGGCCGGACGAACGACGACATCCGCATAACATCGTCATTCCCCGGTTCGTTTAAGACCGAGCAAAATCAGGCGGTATGGATCAATGAGTTCAAGACCTATCGCGGCAGCACCAGCGCAGGCATCGAGTGGCGCGAGGAACGTGTCGCGTCGACGACCAATTACGATCGTAATAAGCGCAAGACCGCATCGCTGTTTGCAGGCTATCTCGAGCGCTTCGGAGACGCGGGCGAACAGCAACTGGATTTTTCCCTGCGTCGCGACGAGGAAGTTCAATTCGGTCGACGCAATACCGGCAGCGTTGCCTACGGCGTTCAGTTGTCGCCAGCGCTCCTTCTGTATGTCCGCGGCGGACGTGCCTTTCGCGCGCCTACGTTCAACGATCTCTACTTTCCGGGCTTTTCAAATCCACATCTGAAACCTGAGCGCAGTGAGCAGGGAGAAATTGGCTACCGTTGGAATAGCGTCGCGGTGCGTGCGTCGCTGGTCTACTTCGATAACCGTATCGAGGACCTGATCGCGTTCGACTTTGTCACTTTCACACCTGTGAACATTCGCAAAGCACGGATCAAAGGCTTGGAGTTGACTGGCGATACACTACTCGCGGGATTTGGCATCAAGGCAACACTCACCGCACAGCGGCCGATAGATGCCGACAGCGGCTTGCAATTACGTTCGCGCGCAAAACTGTTCGGCAGTCTTTCAGTCAATCGCACTATTGGCCAATGGCAGATCGGCAGCGATGTGGTGGCAAGCGGCCGGCGTTACGATTCGACCGCTGAGTCTGCGGGTTCACGGATGGGAGGTTATGCGGTGGTGAATGCAAGAGTAGCCTTTCAGTTCGACAAGCTGTGGGCCATTGAACTCAATGCACACAATATTGCTGACAGAAAGTATGAATTGGCACGCGGATATAACCCGCCGAATCGTTCGGTTTTTTTGAATGTGAAGCTGGCGGGATTTTAATTTTACTACCCGCAATAAATGACGTGGAACGCCTATTGGCGAGGCTTTTCGAGCATTATTGCCCGGAAAGCCTCACCGATACTGTGGTTTTGTGTTGGCGGATAAATCTTGGGGTGCCAAGTTTTCCGGATAAAGGGCCGCAAGAGCATCTTGCAGCAGCCACGCTCATCATGCATGGTAATTCTGCTATCTTCAATACATGGTTCCAGATGCGATTGACTTGAAACAAGTTCGGCGGGCGCTGGTCGTCAAGTTGCGACATCACGGCGACGTGCTG
>JBKJVA010000047.1:0-10411 GCA_046589675.1 Usitatibacteraceae bacterium | reverse complement strand
GGTGAAGCCAAGCCCTACCTCTCTGCCATCGTGGTGCTCAACGATGAAGAATGGGGACGCACGGCGGCCGAAGCACAACTCGATCCGCGGCTCGACGGCGAAGGTCGGGAGAAATCCGAAAAATTTCTGGTGCAACGTATCGGCAAGCTGGTCAAACAATTTCCGGGTTACGCCAGTATTCGCAAGGTGGCAGTTGCGCGTGAGAAATGGACTATCGACAACGGTCTCATCACGCCGACACTGAAACTCAAACGCAATGTCATTTTCCAGAAATATGCGAGCGCGATCGACGATATGTACAAGGGACATGTGCTTTGACCAACCAATCAAACAAACCGGGCTGCGAAATGGCCCGATTGCCAACGGACCGGCAGCCCGTTATCCGCATCATCCCGATGCCCGCCGACACCAACGCGCACGGCACGATATTCGGCGGCTGGGTAATGGCACAAGTTGATCTGGCCGGCAGCGTTCCGGCCACGGTGAGGGCACGCGGCAAAGTCGTGACCGTGTCGGTGAATTCGTTTCAGTTCAAGCAGCCGGTGCTGGTCGGCGATCTGGTCAGCTTCTATGCCGACGTGGTGAAGGTTGGGCGCACATCGCTGACGGTCGACGTCGAGGTCTACGCGCAACGCCAGCGGTTTGGCGGCGAGGTGGTGAAAGTGACGGAAGCGCAATTGACCTATGTGGCGGTCGATGACCAGCGCAAGCCACGACCGGTGCCTGCAGAATAACGAGTTTAATCATAAAAATATAACAAAACACTAGTGTTGGCGGATACTGCAGGGCATTTATGGTCTGAACGCCGCGCCAGTGCTAGAGATTGCCTTTTTATTTCATCGAACAACCAGGAGTTTCAAGTGAGCAATTTTCATATCAAAAAAGTCGCGGTCCTCGGCGCAGGCGTGATGGGCGCGCAGATCGCCGCGCACCTCACCAATGCGAACGTGAAAGCACTGCTGTTTGACCTGCCCGCAAAAGAAGGCCCCAAAAATGGCATCGTGTTGAAAGCCATCGAGGGACTGGTGAAGTTACAACCGGCACCGTTCGCCAGCAAGGCGCGTGCGACCCAAATCACGGCGGCCAACTATGACGAAAATCTCGCCTGGCTCAAAGATTGCGATCTGATTATTGAAGCGATTTCCGAGCGTATGGACTGGAAGAAATCGTTGTATGAAAAGGTCGCGCCGTTCATGCGGGCCGACGCAATTTTTGCTTCCAACACCTCCGGGCTTTCCATCACCGAATTGTCGAAAGTATTTCCGGAAGCGTTGCGTCATCGCTTCTGCGGCGTACATTTTTTCAATCCGCCGCGTTATATGAAACTGGTCGAATTGATTCCCGCGCCCGACACCGAGCCCGCGATTCTCGATCAGCTCGAAATTTTTCTCGTCACCACTGTCGGCAAAGGCGTGATCCGCGCCAACGACACGCCCAATTTTGTCGCCAACCGTATTGGCGTGTTTTCGATCGCGGCAACCATGCATCACACCATGCAGTTCAAGCTGGGCTTTGATGAGGTTGACGCGTTGACCGGGCCTGCGATAGGTCGCGCCAAGAGTGCCACCTACCGGACTGCCGATGTGGTCGGTCTCGATACGCTCGCGCACACGTTCAAAACCATGGACGACAATTTGCCCAACGACCCCTGGCACAAGTACTACGCGGTGCCGCCATTTCTGAAAGCCTTGATCGACAAGGGTGCGCTGGGACAAAAAGCCAAAGCGGGTTTTTTCACCAAGAAGGGCAAAGACATTCTGGTCGTCGATATCGCCAGTCAGGATTATCGTGCCGCCGATGCCAGGGTGGCCGATGAAGTCGCCGCCATTCTCAAAATCAGAAACCCCGCCGAGCAATTTGCCGCACTTCGCGCCAACGCGCATCCCCAGGCGCAATTCCTGTGGGCAATCTTCCGCGATGTGTTTCACTACATCGCGGTGCACTTGGGTGATGTCGCCAATTCCGCGCGCGATATCGATTTTGCAATCCGCTGGGGTTTCGGCTGGAAAATGGGGCCGTTTGAAACCTGGCAGGCGGCAGGCTGGGAGCAAGTGGCCAAATGGATTGCCGATGATATTGCGGCAGGAAAAACCATGTCGAGCGCACCACTTCCAGCGTGGGTCACCGATGGCCGCAAAGGCGTGCATTCCAATGAGGGTTCTCTATCCGCCAAAACCGGCAAGATGGTGGCGCGTTCAACGTTACCCGTTTACCAGCGCCAACTGTACCCGGAGCTTCTGCTGGGCGAAAAGGCTGAAAAAGGCTCGACGATTTTTGAAACCGAGGCAGTCCGGATGTGGACCACCAAAGGCCATGACGACGTCGCGATCGTTTCATTCAAAACAAAAATGCACTCCATCGGCAGCGACGTCCTGGAGGGGCTGAATAGAGCCATCGACGAAGCCGAAGCTAATTACCAGGCGCTTGTCATCTGGCAGACCGAGCCTCCGTATGCAGCCGGCGCCAACCTGGTGAAAGCACTGGAAGCACTGAAGCTCGGCCAATTCGCAGAATTCGAAGCGATGGTGGCGTTGTTTCAAGCAACCTCGCAACGCATCAAGTACAGCATGATTCCGGTGGTTTCCGCGGTCGATGGCATGGCGCTCGGTGGCGGCTGTGAATTCCAGATGCATTCGGACCGCGTGGTGGCCACACAGGAGAGCTACATAGGTCTCGTTGAAGTGGGTGTCGGTCTGTTGCCGGCAGGTGGCGGCCTCAAAGAAATGGCACTGCGTGCCGCACTTGCGGCCAATGGCGGCGATCTGTTGCCGGCCATTCAGAAGAGCTTCAAGCTGGCGGCCATGGGTGAAGTCTCCAAGAGCGCGCTGGAAGCCAAGGAAATGGGCCACATGCGTTGGCGCGACACCATCATTTTCAATCGTGATGAGTTGCTGTTCGTGGCGCTGGAAACGGCGCGCGCGATGGCCAATTCGAGCTACCGTCCGCCGTTGGCACCGAGCGCATTCCCGGTGGCGGGTAACACCGGCATCGCGACGCTGAAAATGATGCTTATCAATATGAAAGAGGGCGGCTTCATTTCCGAACATGATTACGAAATCAGTTCGCGCATCGCCGCTTGTCTGTGCGGAGGAGAAGTCGAGCCGGGTTCGTTGGTCGACGAGGACTGGATGCTGGCGCTTGAGCGCAAGCACTTCTGCGAACTTGCGAAAATGGAAAAGACGCAGCAGCGTATCGAATTCATGCTTAAAAACGGTAAACCGCTGCGCAATTAGGCGCGGCTGATTGGAGAATGGAAATGACCAAACAAATTCAGGATGTTTATATCGTCGCGGCGGTACGCACCCCGGTAGGCAAGGCACCACGCGGCATGTTCAAAAATGTCCGGCCCGATGACATGCTCGCGCATGTGCTGCGCGGTGCTATTGCGCAGGTCCCCGGTCTTGACCCGAATGACATCGGCGACGTCGTCGTCGGCTGTGCGATGCCCGAAGGCGAGCAGGGGATGAACGTTGCCCGCATCGGCGTGTTGTTGGCGAACCTGCCCGACGGCGTGCCGGCGGTGACCATCAACCGCTTTTGTGCGTCCGGCTTGCAGGCGATCAGCATGGCGGCAGATCGCATTCGTACCGGCGACGATGATGTGGTGATCGCGGCGGGCACAGAGAGTATGAGCATGGTGCCGATGATGGGTAACAAGATTGCGCTGAACCAATCGGTGTTCACCAACAACGAACATGTGGCGATCGCCTACGGCATGGGCATCACGGCGGAGAACGTCGCGAAACAATGGAAAGTATCGCGCGAAGAGCAGGATGCCTTTGCTGTGGCTTCGCATCAAAAAGCGGCGAAAGCGATTGCAAACGGCGGCTTCAAAGACGAAATCCTGCCTTACGAAATCGACTCGGCAATACCGGACCTGGTAAGTGGCGCGATCAGGCACAAGAAGAAAATTGCTGATACGGATGAGGGCCCGCGTGCCGATTCGACGCTTGAGTCACTTGCAAAATTGCGCACCGTGTTCGCAGCGCGCGGCAGCGTAACGGCGGGTAACTCCTCGCAAATGTCCGACGGTGCGGGTGCCGTCATCCTGATGAGCGAGAAGGCGCTAAAAAAATACAACATTCAACCACTGGCGCGCTTCGTCTCGTTTGCGGTCGCCGGGGTGCCACCGGAGATCATGGGGATTGGTCCGATCAAAGCGATCCCGAAGGTGTTGAAACAGGCAGGCATCCATCAGGACGACCTGGGGTGGATCGAATTGAATGAAGCATTCGCCGCGCAAGCGCTCGCGGTGGTCAAGGAGCTGGGATTGAACCCGGACAAAATCAATCCGCAAGGCGGTGCCATCGCGCTTGGCCACCCGTTGGGCGCGACCGGTGCCATCCGCGCAGCCACGCTGGTGCATGGCATGCGCCGGAGCAAGCAGAAATGGGGAATGGTAACGATGTGTATTGGCACCGGGATGGGTGCGGCCGGTCTATTTGAGGCGATGTGACGGCGCGCGTTGCATAAAAACAACGTCGCGTCGACGTCATGGATCAACGTGCTGTTATCAAGCCACGGCGGGTTTTCGCTACGCCACGAGTGAAGCCGGCGCTCTCATAACGCGGTTATTGGCCTGGTCGTCAGCATTTACGCTGCAGTGCAGCATCCGGTAGTTACTACTGAATAAATAATTTCCTGTAAAGTATTTCAAAACATGGTGATCGAGGCTCAAATATTAATAATTCGGGGCAAAACCATCGCCAATTACAGGTTTCAATATCACCCACGAGGAGAGTAATAGATGAGCAATTTACCCAAGCGTGCGCGCGCACATTCGCCTGGTCTGAAAGTCTCGGCTGTGGCCGTGGCGCTGGCGCTCAGCGGCAGCGCGCAGGCGATTCAGTTTAATTACGATAATGGCTTCAGCGGTAGCTTCGATTCGACCTTTTCATACGGCATTTCAGTACGTGCACAGAATGCAAGTCCATCCTTGATCGGTATCGCCAATGGTGGTACCTCGCGATCGGTAAATGAAGACGACGGCGACCGCGCCTACGCCAAAGGCAAACCGTTTTCGCAACTGATCAAAGGCACCCACGAGCTATCGGCAAAGTATGACGGATGGAATTTCCTGCTGCGGGGCTTGTATTTTGTCGATACCGAAGCCAGAGGTGCGAGTAACCTGGGCCCCATCGGCCGGGACCGCCTGGCACGGGATGCACTGATTCTTGACGCATTCGTCGCCCGCGCTTTTGACGTTGGCGGGAAAAATGTCAACGTCCGTGCCGGTAAGCAGGTCATTTCCTGGGGTGAGTCGACATTTATTCCGAACGGTATCAACGTTATCAACCCGGTAGACGTGTCCAAGCTGCGCACCCCAGGGTCTGAATTGAAAGAAGCGTTCATTCCGACCAGCACGCTGTATGCATCGTTCGAATTAACCAAGCAGGCCAGCCTTGAGACTTTTGTCCTGTTCAACCACGACAAAATCAAGCTCGACCCGAAGGGCTCTTATTTCAGCAACAACGATACGGCGTCCGACGATGCGACCAACGTCATTGTCAGCTTTGGTCGACGTAAGGATTTGTCGAATCGCAGGGCGGGCAATCCGATTCCACCGACGACGCCAGGCGCAGGTCCGCTCGCGCAGTCGCTATACGGCGTGTTTGATCCAGCCGCAGCCGTATGGGCACCGCGCACAGCTGACCGTAATGCCAGCGACACCGGTCAATACGGCGCGGCGTTTCGCTACCTGGCACCGGCGTTGAACAATACCGAATTCGGCGTTTATTACATGAATTACCACAGCCGCATTCCGTATTTCTCCGGCGTAAAGGGAACGGTTACCTCTGTACTCACTGGCGGGCCGCTGGCGATACCAGTCGGACATACCGGAACGGCAAGCTATTTCGTCGAGTATCCGGAGGACATTAAACTATACGGTTTCTCATTCAACACGCAGGGTCCGGCCGGTATTGCCTTGCAAGGTGAAGTATCGTACCGCCCAAATCTGCCGTTGCAACTTGCGTCCACGGAATTGATCCTTGCCGCACTGGGTGCACCGAATCTGGTGACCGGGTTCGCGACAGTTCCGGGATCAGTCAGTGCCACTCGACCATTTGGTTTTTCTGCTGCGGCGCTTGTGCCTGATGGTACGGAAATCGTCGGCTGGCGTCGCGTCAAAGCGACCCAGTTTCAGATCACAGGTACAAAATCCTTCCCGAATGTGTTGGGTGCCCAGCAGGGCATAGTCGTCGGTGAACTCGGCTACACCCGCTACAACGGATTGACCGATGGTCAGAAGTTCAACGCACCGGCGACCTATCTGCCCGCCACCGCACAGGGCGCAGTAGCGGGACAGGCGGGATCGGTGCAACCGGGCGGCTACCTAACCGAAAACTCGTGGGGCTATCGCCTGGTCGGTCGGCTTGAATACGCAAACGCATTGTTCGGCGGCAATCTATCGCCGCGCGCAGCCTTCAGCCATGACGTGAGTGGCGTATCGCAGACGTTCAACGAGGGCGTCAAGTCAATTTCACTCGGCTCCAGCCTGGAGTTTCAGCGGCGCCTGAACTTTGACTTTTCTT
This sequence comes from Usitatibacteraceae bacterium, assembly GCA_046589675.1. Taxonomy (GTDB): domain Bacteria; phylum Pseudomonadota; class Gammaproteobacteria; order Burkholderiales; family Usitatibacteraceae; genus UKL13-2. Next base: position 3,878 of record JBKJVA010000047.1, on the reverse strand, counting down.
ACAACATGTTCTTTGGCGGACGCGTCTATTGCGGTACCGATCAAATTACCAATGCGGGGCAAACTGCACTTGGTGCGCAGATCGCCGGGGTAGCAGCGTTGAGGGTGGCACCGCAGGGGGCAAGCTGGTGTTCCAATGCCAATCCGATCAGGGACCGCGATTTCTACTCTTTCTCGGTGTCTTACTCGTTCTAGCCTGAGTTTCGGAACGTCCGTCGACTTGCAATTACAAGAGTCGGCGGGCCAACCCCCGTCAACGTTAGACCAATGCAAACAGATTTTTGGCTGACGTCTGAAAGCAGGATTTATGCAAAAGATTTACGATAACTTTCTGGAGGAAACATGAACGTGAAACGATTGACGATGTTGGCGTCGGCCACGTTGGGGGCTCTGGCCATTTCGGCAGGCGCATATGCCCAGCTTGCCGCAAGCGACCTTGCAAAACTCGGTACCACACTGACACCCATGGGTGCCGAAAAAGCCGCCAACGCAGCGGGCACCATCCCCGCATGGGACGGCGGCATCACCAAAATACCAGCGGGCGTGAACTTCAAAGCGGGCGGCACTTATCCCGACCCGTTCCCGACTGACAAGGCGCTTTTTACGATTAACGCCGCGACGGCAGACAAGTATAAAGACAACCTTTCGCCCGGCCAGTTGGCGATGCTGAAGCAGTATCCCAGTTACAAGTTGAATGTCTTCACCACCCGCCGCACCGCAGCGTACCCTGAGGGACATTACAAAGAAACACGTGAATGTGCAGAAAAAGCCAAACTGGCTGCTGGCGGTAACGGCGTAGTCGGCTGTACGGGCGGAACACCGTTCCCGATCCCGAAAAATGGCAATGAAGCGATCTGGAACCATGTCCTTCATTACAAGGGTGATACGTTCGCGCAACACTGGGCGCAGGCCGCTGTCACCGCGTCGGGCGATTTTGCACTGGTGAAATTTGAGTACGAATACGACATGTCCTACGGGAACCTTTCCAAGCCCGTGCAGCAGCGCGAACCCAACAAGGTTCTCAATTATTTGCAAGTGACGACCGCGCCGGCACGTCTTGCGGGATCGATTCTGCTGGTGCACGAAACAGTGGACCAGGCAAAGGAGCCACGTTCGGCGTGGACCTACAATCCCGGCCAGCGCCGTGTGCGGCTGGCACCCAACGTCGCCTATGACAACCCCGGAACCGCCGCAGACGGATTGCGTACCAACGACGATTTTGGCATGTTCAACGGTGCGACTGATCGATTTGAATGGAAGCTGGTAGGCAAAAAAGAAATGTACGTTCCGTACAATTCTTATCGACTATCCGACCCGAAACTCAAGTACAACGATCAATTGCGGCCGGGACACCTGAACCAGGATCTGGCGCGCTACGAATTGCACCGCGTTTGGGTGGTGGATGCAACCTTGAAGCCAGGTACTTCGCACATCTATTCCCGCCGCACCTTTTATATCGACGAAGATAGCTGGAACGTGGTCATGATCGACAAGTACGATGGCCGTGGACAATTGTGGCGTTTTGCCGAGCAGCACAGCGAGACCTGGTACAACGTGCCGATGTGGTTTGGTACGGTTGAGGTGCACCATGATCTCCAGTCGCGTCGATATATCGCGATGGGTCTGCGCTCGGAAGAGAAAGTCATCTTCGATCCGATCAAGCGCACGCCGGGCGACTACACTCCGCAAAATTTGCGGAATCTGGGCACGCGTTGAGCATAAAGGTGATGTGCTAGTTCATCTCAGGTAGTTATCTTTCGGGGACAATCAGCTTGTCCCCGAATTTTTTCTGGATGATGATTTGGTGTTTGCTGTGCATGCACGTGACGCCCTGATACGGGGTGCTACATCAACTTCCCTCAACGATCATCGAGGCCCGGCTAATATGAAAAAATACATCGCAGTAACCGCTTTGCTGGGGGGGTTGCTGGCGTGTGTCGGTGGGCCTTTTGAGGCGCGCGCCCAGATCAATCCTGCCGTAATGCCCGCGTCGGGGCCATTATCCAAGCAGACGATGGCACGCCTGTTATTGACCGATGCCGCGCGCATTGGCAACCGTGTCGTGGCAGTCGGCGACCGCGGTTATATCGTTTACTCCGATAACAACGGCACGTCGTGGCAGCGAGCGAAGTCACCGCCGAATACACCCTTGCTTACGGCGATCTATTTTCTCGACGACAAAACCGGCTGGGCAGTTGGGCACGACAGCACGATTCTGACTACGACTGATCGTGGAGAATCTTGGAGCAAGGTTTTTTCGGCGGCAGACGATCAGAAACCGCTGATGGATGTCACCTTTATCGATGCAAACAGAGGCTTCGCAGTGGGTGCATACGGTGCGTTTTACGGCACCAGCGACGGTGGCAAGACGTGGAACGCACGCAAAATGTTCGAGGCCGCCAAAACGGTTCAGCCCAGCGTCGCCCCCAAGAAGGGCAAATATGAAAGTGTAGGAAGCAGCAAGGCTGCCGATGGCGATGCCGGTGGCAAGGGTGGCGATGAAGACAAACACATCAATGCCATCATCGCGCTTGCCGAAGGTGCAACCGCCAAGCCCGATGGGAACAAGCTATTTGTCGCGGGTGAAGCGGGCATGCTCGCCAAGTCCGATGATGGCGGCACGACATGGACGAAGATAGCGTCGCCCTACAAAGGTTCTTTTTTCGGCGCGATTCAGGCGCAAAACGGCGCGGTACTGATTTACGGTCTGCGCGGCAGAATTTATCGCAGCATGGATGCCTCACTCAACAACTGGAAGCAGATCCAGAATAAAACGCTGGCCTCGTTGATGGGCAGCAGCCGGTTGCCGGATGGAACACTGGTGTTGGCGGGATTATCGGGAACCGTGCTGGTGTCGCGGAACAACGGCGAGACCTTTGCGCCGCTTGCAGTCGGATCAACCAAGGCGCTATCTGCGCCGTTGCAGGGGTCGCCAAACGCCTTATTGTTGATCGGTGAGGCGGGTGCGCGGGAATTGTCGCTGGCAACCTCCAGTGTTACGCCAGCTTCGCCTGCCACGACCCCTGCCAAATCGTAGATCGCAGCTGAATTTTTTTGCTGCTACCACTTTGTCTCACCAGACGAGCGCGCCATGAACCTGCACAAATTTATTGAAAAATTTTCGGCAATCATTTTCAACAATCGAAAGATGTGGTTGATTATTTTTGCCTTTGTGACAGTCGGCTTCGCGATTTCGGCCAGCCAGTTGAAGGTGGATGCGGGGTTCAACAAGATGGTGCCGCTCAAGCACCCGTATATGAAGGTGTACAAAGAATACGAAACTGTGTTCGGCGGTGCCAATCGCGTTGCCATTGCGCTGGTGCAAAAGCAAGGCGATATCTATAACCCTGAATTCATGGCCAAGCTCAAGGCGCTGACCAATGACATTCTGGTGTTGGAAGGCGTCGACAAGCCCAGCGTTCGTTCTTTGTTTACACCCAACACCCGGTTCATTGAGGTCGTCGAAGAAGGTTTCGCTGGCGGCAATGTTATCCCTGCAACCTTTCAGGGCACGCCCGAAGACATGGTCATTGTGCGTGGCAACGTACAGAAATCGAATGAAATCGGCCGTACCGTCGCGACAGACTTTACTGGTGCACTGGTCATTGCAGGATTGCTCGAGGCGATCCCGAAGGATGGTGGCCGTGTCGAGAAACTCAATTACTTTGAGTTGTCCAACAAGCTTGACGAATTACGCGCCAAGTATGAAGGGCCGAATCACACCGTTCACATTATTGGTTTTGCCAAAGCGGTGGGCGATATTTCCAGTGGCGCGCGCGGCGTGATCATGTTTTTCCTGATCGCGTTTGCGATCACCGCCGTGCTGATGTTGTGGTTCGTAAAGGATCTGAAATTGACGCTGGTTGCGCTGGTGGTGGC
>JBKJVA010000272.1:0-4842 GCA_046589675.1 Usitatibacteraceae bacterium | reverse complement strand
GCGCAAGCCCCACCCACACAGGTAGGGTTTTATTGCAAACGATTGCCTATGATCCGCTTGTCTGCCATTGGCTCATCGTGCCGGTCAGCGGCAAGACATCACCCCCCTCCGAGGGTGATCGTGTTTGCCGCCGGATTCGTCCGGCGGCTTTTTCTCGTCTGACCGAATGTCAATGACCCGAAACTATCGACGCGATGCCGACCCCGCGTCACAATAGGGGCTTGACCAGAGAGGCATACGTGGCGCATTGGATACGGTACCAGCATCAGGGTGCAAAAGGATTCGGCAAACTCGAAGGCGATGTCATCACCATCTTTGCTGGTGACCTGTTCGCCGATCCCGTCGCCACCGGTGAAACAATACCTTTGAACGTGGTAACGGTATTGACACCTTGTCAGCCGACCAAAATGATCGCACTGTGGAATAACTTTCGCGCGCTCGCAGGAAAACTGAATCAGGCCATTCCTGCTGAGCCCTTGTATTTTCTGAAAGGTAACAACGCTTTTCACCCGCACGGCAAGCCGATCCACGTGCCCGCTGCATATTCAGGCAAGGTTGTCTATGAAGGCGAGCTGGGCATCGTGATCGGCAAGCGTTGCCGCGCGGTGAGTGAAGCCGATGCGACTAACTTTATCTTTGGCTATACCTGTGTCAACGATGTCACCGCTGCTGAATTGTTATTCAAGGATGCAAGCTTTGCGCAATGGACGCGCGCAAAAAATTTCGATACCTTCGGCGTCTTCGGTCCTGTCATCGCCACCGGCGTTGATCCAATGACCCTGACGATTCAAACCATCCTCAATGGCCAGGAGCGCCAAAACTATCCGGTGGCCGACATGATTTTCCCACCGACCAGGCTGGTGAGCCTGATTTCGCAAGACATGACGCTTGAGCCGGGCGACGTGATCGCCTGTGGCACCTCTATCGGTGTGGGCTCGATGAAAGCAGGCAGTGAGGTCAGCATCAACATTGCGGGTATTGGCGAATTGCGGAATCGTTACGAATAAGCAAGCCCGCATTGCGTTACGTAGAGCGCCATTTGGTGCGGTTCCCCAACGAGTTTCGGCCTGTATGCCGCGTCGGTATTAGACCTTCTGTCTATAAGTAAACCACGGTGCCTCCCGTTCTTAACCGCTCAACCCATCTGGGCAAACCCTCGAGCCCGCACCAACGCAGATCGAGCTTTTCCAGCGTGGCGATCTCACCGATGGCGTCGGGCAGGGTGCGCAGAGGATTGGCGCGCAAGTCGAGATGCGTGAGTTGGCGCAATGACCCCATTGTTGACGGCAGCTCGGTGATGGCGTTATTGCGCAGATTCAGGCGGCGAAGTTGGGTGAGCTTGCCAATCGACGTTGGCAGCGAGGTCAGTTCGTTATCGGTCAGGTCAAGTTCGCGCAGATTCGCGAGCGCGCCGATGTCCGCCGGCAGCAACGAAAGCCGGTTGTGCTGCGCGTGAAGTTCCTTCAAGTTTGAAAGCGCACAGATCGAATCTGGCAACCTAAGTAGCTGATTTGCATAAACGCGAAGTTCCACCAATGCCTTCATGTTGCCGATGCTGCTGTGCAGTGCCGTCAGGCGATTGTCGCTGACGTTGAGATAGGCGAGTTCCGAGAGATTGCCGAGTGATTCTGGTAAATCGGTAAGTTGGTTATTGCTGACATAGAGAAAGTCGGAAAGCGCAGTCAAACGCCCCAGCGCGTCGGGCAACGTTGTCAGTACATTATGGCCAAGGTCAAGCATACGCAGGCAGGTAAGGTTGGCGATACCGTCTGGCAGCGAAGTGATTCGGTTGTCGCCGAGATTTAGCGTCTTCAAACGCGTGAGCTGCCAGAGCGTATCGGGTAACTCATGCAGGGTAGTTTGATACAGACTGAGTGCCTCAATATCGGTGCCGCTAAATACCGTCGGTGGCATCATGGATGAGCTTACGGTTGGGCAGGTGTGACCTGCGCTTGGCATTCTTCATGCGCGGCACGCACTGCGATCAAGTCAGCATGGCGTTCATGTGCCGTAGCCTGGCTGCCACCGAGCGCAACATCGTCAGGCCGACTGCAGGTTCGTGCTTAACGAGTGCGATCAGCGCGCTACGATTGATCGCGAGCAGCGCAGTTTCGGCTTCCGCAATAGCACTTGCGGTACGCGGGGATTGATCGACCAACGCCATTTCACCGAACGTGCCACCCGAAGTGACCATTTCGACGACTTTGCCTTTGATTGAAATTGCGACACTGCCGTCGAGCACGATGTACATACTCGTGCCGGCATCACCCTCATTCATGATCGCCTTGCCCGCGCTATAGCGCATTGTCGTGGCGCGCTCGAGTTTTTGCTCCAGGCTAGCCAAGGCCGCACCGTCGAACACAGCCGCTTCATGAGGGCTGTCCCTGCCCGGCGCGAGTTTTCGCATCGCCAGTCGTGCCGCCACGAAACGCAGCCGATCAAACATCACGCTCATCAGCATTAACGCAAACTCCGGGGTCCGCGAAAGCGCGGCCTGCAACTCCTCCGTGTCGAGCGAGTACGCGGTGCAATCGCTTTTGACGGTAGCGGTCGCGCTGCGCGTGCTGCCTGCAGGTGTTTCGCTGATTACCGCCATCTCGCCGAAAATTTCGCCTGTCTTGATCGTGTCGAGTGGCTTCGACGCAACCGTGAGCGCGACCTCGCCCGCAGTGATGAGATACATGCGGTGAGTCACCCGCTTGCCAAACAACCCCTGCTTGCCGGATCGCTCGTTCTCGACAAACAGTGTTGCGCCGGCTGAGAAGGATTCTTTCCTTCCTGAAAGCTGAAAAAAACGCGTTGCTACTTCTGCATCGTAATATTTGCTTACCGCCGGTTTGAATGGTGCTGATGGGGCGGACGCCGCAAATTTGCCGGGATCGTATACAGGTTGCGGTTTAGTGAAGTCGAAATCGTCTTGCATATATTCGGTTCAATTCAAAAAATTTGTATGTAGCAGGCGGTCTGCTGACCTACGCAAACAATGAATTCATGTACCGCATGCGATTGGCGACGCAACGCATCATCGCCATGCCGACGGCAGAGTTCGATTTCACGAGTTCGATCAGCGCCTGCCGATTCATCGGCAGTAAGGCGCAGTCGGTACCTGCAAAGGCGCTCGCGGCGCGCGGGGCCTGGTCGACCAGAGCCATCTCGCCAAACACACCGCCGGAAACAAGTTTTTCGACAATTTTGTTGTTGACCGCAATTGTCACCCGGCCTTCCAGCACGATATACATGTTGGTTCCCGCCTGGCCTCCTCCAAGGATCTGCTGGCCTTCAGCAAAGCGCACCACGCTGGCATGCTCCAGCTTGACTTTGAGGGCTGCCAACGTTGCCGTATCGAATACCGGATCGCTCCGATTGCTGCCCCTTGCTTTAGCCACGTCACGCACAGCCAAACGCGCCGCCAGAAAACGCAGGCGCCCAAACATGACGCTCATCAGCATCAGTGCGAATTCCGGCGTCTGCGAGAGGGCAGTCTGCAATTGTGCGGCATCCAGAGATAATGCGCTGCAATCTGCTTTGACGGTTGCCGTAGCGCTGCGCGAGCTGCCTGTATCAGAATCACTGATCACGGCCATCTCGCCAAAAATTTCATCCACCTTGATTGTGTCGAGCAGTTTGCCGTGCGAATGCAGGGCGACCTCGCCTGCGGTAATGAGATACATGCGGTGAGTAACGCGTTTACCGATCAAGCCTTGTTTGCCGGATTTCTCGTTTTCCGGAAATATCGTTTCACCAGCGGGAAAGAATTCCTTCTTGCCGGATGTTTCAAAAAGCCGCGTTGCCACTTTCACATCGTGGTACCGGCTTAGCGTGGGCTTAAATAAGGTAACTGGTACGGGCTGGTTGCTGTTGTCCGGGTTGAACGCGGCATGCGGCTTGGTGAAATCTAATTCGTCGTCCATATTGATCGCGACAGACTGGGTATCGCTAATTCTAAAAGACAAAATATTTTACGCAAACAACGAATTCATATACCGCATGCGATCGGCCACGCAGCGCATCATCGCAGTGCCGATGGTCGGATTGGACTTGACGAGTGCGATGAGCGACTCCCGATTAATCGATAGCAGAGCACAGTCGGTATGCGCGATGGCGCTCGCGGTGCGCGGAGTTTGGTCGACCAGTGCCATTTCGCCGAATACGCCGCCGGCGACGAGCTCCTCGACAATCTTGTTATTGATCGCAATGCTGACATTGCCTTCCAGTACGACGTACATGCTGACACCGGGATGGCCTTCCTTCATGATGTGGCGCCCTTCGGCGAAGCGTACAACGGTGGCTCGTTCCAGCTTGTCTGCAAGAGCCGCCAATGTCGCGGCATCGAAGACTGATTCGCCGCCCTCCTTGGCCTTGGCAACATCGCGCGTCGCGAGCCGCGCCGCCAGAAAACGCAATCGTTCAAACATTACGCTCATCAACATCAATGCGAATTCCGGGGTCTTGTTAAGGCCCGCTTCCGTTTCGGCACCATCGAGAGAATAGCCTGCGCAATTGGTCCTGGCGGTTGCCGTGGCACTGCGTGTGCTTGGCGTCACCACGCCGTGTATTTCGCTGATAACAGCCATCTCACCGAACACTTCGCCTGCGTGAATGGTGTCGATACTCTTACCTCCAGCGGTAAGTTCAACGCTGCCGTCAGTCAGCAGATACATGCGGTGAATGACAGGTTTGCTGAACAGGCCTTTCTTAATGGATTTTGCGTTTTCAACGAACAGTGTAGTGCCTGCGGCAATTTTTTCCGGCCGCCCGCAAGTTTCAAAAAATGCCCTTGCAACCGCTGCGTCATAGTACGAACTGGCGGCGGGTTTGAAGGGCGCTAGCGGTGTGTCAGGG
>JBKJVA010000034.1:0-8146 GCA_046589675.1 Usitatibacteraceae bacterium | reverse complement strand
GCCACGTGAGGGAAGCACGATTGACGAATCGATTAATTACTAACAATTCCATCTAAAATGTCGATCAACGAATTCTCGGTTTTCGACGCATTTGATGGGTTTCTATATCACTACGGGCGGCAACGAAAATGAATTTGCGTGATTTGCGCTATCTGGTTGCGCTAGCCGACCACAAGCATTTTGGACGTGCGGCTGAAGCAAGCTTTGTTTCTCAACCCACCCTTTCGACCCAACTCAAGAAATTGGAAGACGAGCTCGGCATGGCGCTGGTGGAGAGGAATCCGCGAAATGTGCTGTTGACCGAAGTCGGCGAGGCGGTGGTAAAAAAGGCCAGGTTGATTTTGCGTGAAGCTGATGAGATCAAGGCCATCGCGCGCCGGGCAAAGGATCCGGAGTCAGGGACGGTTCGCATCGGCATTTTCCCCACGCTGGCGCCGTACCTGTTGCCACATGTTGTGCCAGGTATCGTTAAACGCTTTCCAAAACTGGAATTGATTCTGGTTGAAGATAAGACCGAAGCCATCCTGAAAAAACTTCACGATGGCGAACTCGATGCGGGGGTGCTGGCATTGCCGATTCACGACGACACTTTGCACGCAGAATTCCTGTTTGAAGAAGCCTTTGTGCTCGCGCTGCCCAAACATCATCGTCTTGCCAAAGCCAAGCGGGTAAAGCTGGCTGATCTTGCGTTGGAGAGTCTGTTGCTGCTTGACGATGGCCACTGCCTGCGTGACCAGGCACTGGAGGTTTGCGCGATGACCGGTGCAGCCGAGAAGCCAGGATTTCGGGCCACCAGCCTTGAAACATTGCGGCATATGGTAAGCGCCAATGTCGGTGTCACCTTGATGCCGGCGCTTTCCGTTCACGCCCCCGCACCGAATTCTCCCGGCGTCAGCCTGGTGCCCTTCAGCGAACCGGTCCCCCACCGGCGCATCGCGATGATCTGGCGGCGTACCTCGGCATTGACAGCTTTTTTGCACCAGTTGGTGCCTATGCTCAAAGGGATTAACCCGCAACTGCTGAAGGCACCGAAGTAGAGCGTCGCCAGGATTCAGATGCGCCAATCCGTGCTATATCAACTGTCATTTCGAGCGAAGAGAGAAATCCGCTTGTTCTGGTCTATATCGCATGAAGCAGATTTCTCACCCGATGAAGCCGGGTTCGAAATGACATGATGAAAATGTTGCCGCGAATATACCCTTGCCGCTGCACCTTGCAAAAAAACATAGCATCGTCAGCAATCATGCTTCGCGGCCCGAATGCAGCCGGTGGCATTTTATATATAACTAAATAGTATATAAATTGTAAATAAAGTATTTATAGATATATACGTTCGGACGTTAACATCCATTTCTCTGAAATCGATGCCGCTTTCATTGGTCGGGACTGCTTCGCAGGCCCGGTCGTGAGCCGAACGAAATATGTACAAATACGATCAATACGACCAAACCATTGTTGACGAGCGCGTCGCGCAGTTTCGTGACCAGACGAAAAGATTTCTGGCTGGCGATCTGACCGAGGACGAATTCCGCCCGTTGCGTTTGCAAAATGGTTTGTATATACAAAAGCATGCGCCGATGCTCCGGGTGGCGATTCCGTACGGTTTGGTTTCTACGCGGCAAATGCGCATGCTGGCCGCGATTGCACGCAAATATGATCGTGGCTATGCCCACTTCACCACCCGCCAGAACATTCAATTCAACTGGCCCAAGCTGGAAAACGTCCCCGACATCCTGGCCGATCTGGCCAGTGTCGAAATGCACGCCATCCAGACGTCCGGAAATTGCATACGCAACACCACCTCGGACCAATTTGCAGGTGTTGCGCATGACGAACTGATTGACCCCCGTCCGTATGCTGAATTGATTCGGCAATGGTCAACGTTTCATCCGGAATTTGCCTATCTGCCACGCAAGTTCAAGATTGCAGTCAACGGCGCCGTCGAAGACCGCGCCGGTACGCTTTTCCATGACATCGGTGTGCATACGGTGCACGATGCGGATGGGATAGCGGGCGAAGTCGGCGCAGTTGCCTTTCGCATTCTCGTTGGAGGCGGACTGGGCCGCACGCCAATCCTCGGTCACGTCATCCGCGAATACCTGCCACGTCAACACCTTTTCACTTATCTCGAAGCAATACTCCGCGTCTACAACCGATTCGGGCGTCGTGACAATATGTACAAGGCGCGCATCAAAATACTGGTCAAGGAACTGGGGCTGGCCCGTTTCTCTGCCGAAGTCGAAGCAGAATGGTCGAACCTTAAAGATGGTCCAGCGACCCTGACGCAGTCGGAAATCGAGCGCGTGGGTGCCTATTTTGTTGACCCGATTTACGAATCGCTTGCCGACGTAAACGCCGATCTTGAGAGGTATCAACTTGAGAATAAGGCATTTGCACGCTGGGTGACGCGCAATGTCTTTGGTCACAAGAAGTCCGGCTATGCAGCCGTGACGCTGTCGCTGAAAAAAACCGGCATCGCGCCCGGCGACGCTACCGATGTCCAGCTCGAGGCCGTCGCGGACATGGCGGATCGATACAGCTTCGGCGAAGTGCGTGTTTCCCACGAGCAGAATCTGATTTTGGCGGATGTGAAGAAATCTGATCTCTTTGACGTCTGGCAACAGGCAAAGCAAATCGGCTTTGCGACGCCCAATATTGGTCTGCTTACCGACATCATCTCCTGCCCGGGTGGCGATTTCTGCTCGCTAGCCAATGCCAAGTCGATCCCGGTCGCGGAAGCGATTCAGCGCCGTTTTGATGATCTTGATTACTTGTTCGACATTGGTGACATCGCCATCAATATTTCCGGTTGCATGAATGCTTGCGGACACCACCATGTCGGCCACATCGGTATTCTTGGCGTCGACAAGCATGGCGCTGAGTTTTATCAGGTCACCATCGGCGGCTCACAAGGCCTCGATGCCGCCATCGGCAAGGTGATCGGTCCATCGTTTGCCCAGGACCAAATGGCGGACGTGGTCGAGAAGCTGATCAACACCTATGTCGAACAGCGTTTCGAGGATGAAGATTTTCTCGACACCGTCAAGCGTATTGGCCTGGAACCCTTCAAAGCGCGTGTGTACGACAAAAAAAACGGCCACGTCGAAGCTGAGGTGGCCAATGCCTGACTTTGCCTACATCATTCGCGACGGTGCGGTGGTTGCTGATCAGTGGATATTGATTCCGGCGGCCGAGGACGGCGCGGCGGTTGCCTTGCCACCGGGCAAGTTGATCGTGCCACTCAACGTGTGGCTGGCACAACGCGATGCGCTTATCGAACGTTCGTCTGGAAAATTCGGCACTCTCGGTGTCTGGCTGGAGAGTAACCAGGATCCCGCAGAACTGATCGATGCAATTGAGTATCTCAGTGTGATCGCGGTGAATTTCCCAAAGTTTACCGATGGGCGTGGTTACTCTATCGCGGCGCTGTTGCGGAGCCGCTACGGCTTTAAGGGCGAACTTCGCGCCATTGGCGACATTTTGCGAGACCAATTATTTTACTTGCAACGTGTCGGCTTCAACGCGTTCAAAGTTCGCGCAGATCGGGATATTCATGACGCGGTCAAGGCTTTCGCCGATTTTTCGGAAACGTATCAAGGCTCCATCGATCAGCCGCTGCCCTTGTTTCGGCGCCGTACAGCGGCAACGAGCACATCGTGACTCTCGCCATCAAAGTCGCCAATCTTCGGCAATTGCTCGGCCGCATCGAGCGCGAATTCTCACCTGCGGCGTTCGCCAACAGTTTTGGTGCGGAAGACATGGTGCTTACCGACCTCATCGCCCGGGAATTTCGCGGCATACAGATTTTTACGCTCGACACCTTACGCTTACCCAGGGAAACACTTGCGCTCATCGATGTGGCAAGAAAAAAGTACAGTTTTCGTCTCGCCACCTACACCCCGAATTTCGACGTGGCAGAAGACTTCGTCAAACGCAACGGCTTGTTCTCGATGTACGACAGCGTCGAGAATCGCAAGTCTTGCTGCTATATCCGCAAGGTCGAGCCGTTAAATCGTGCGTTGGCTTTAAAAAAAGCGTGGCTCACCGGCCTGCGCCGCGAGCAGGCACCATCGCGTCAGGATCACGGCGAATCGGAATTCGATGTTGAGCACCGGTGCACCAAATTTAATCCACTGATCGACTGGAGCGAGGACGATGTCTGGCACTACATCCGCGCCAACGATGTGCCATATAACGCGCTGCACGACAAGGGCTATCCCAGCATCGGCTGCGAACCCTGTACCCGCGCGGTGAAGCCAGGTGAAGACCCGCGCGCCGGTCGCTGGTGGTGGGAAGTCGAAGGCATGGGCGGCACGCAGGAATGCGGCCTGCATGTGAAAGCCATTGATGTCAGTGGTTTGAAAACGGCGGCAAAAATTGGCGTGACAGCATGAACGCAGTTCTGAGGCAAAGCCAATACGAATCTTTCGGCGCCGCTCCTAACGATATTCCCATAAACGAACACCTCGACTGGCTCGAGTCCGAAGCCATTCACATCATGCGCGAAGTGGTGGCCGACACCAACCACCCGGCCCTGCTGTTTTCCGGCGGTAAGGATTCGATCGTCATGCTGCGCCTGGCCGAGAAAGCCTTTCGTCCCGACCGCTTTCCGTTTCCGCTGCTGCATATCGACACCGAACACAACTTTCCGGAAGTGATCGAGTTTCGTGATTACCGCGCGGCCGAGCTGGGTGAAAAGCTGATTGTGCGTTCGGTACAACAATCCATCGATACCGGACGCGTGGTGCTACGCCGCGTGGACGAGAGCCGCAATGTCCACCAGACCGTGACGCTGCTCGACGCCATCAGGGAATTCGGATTCGACGCGCTGTTCGGCGGTGCGCGCCGCGACGAGGAAAAAGCTCGCGCCAAGGAGCGCATCCTTTCGCACCGCGATGAATTCGGTCAGTGGGACCCGAAAAACCAGCGCCCGGAATTGTGGGACCTTTACAACACCCGCTTGCACAAGGGCGAGCATTTCCGCGCATTCCCGATCTCCAACTGGACCGAGCACGATGTGTGGCAATACATCGCCCGCGAAAAACTGGCGGTACCGAGTATCTATTACGCACATGAAAGGCTGGTAGTGGCGCGCAATGGTCTGCTCGCACCGATTACCGATATCACGCCGCCACGCGCGGGCGAAGCAGCGGTTTTACGCACGGTGCGGTTTCGTACTGTGGGTGATATTACTTGCACCTGTCCGGTGTTGTCCGACGCGGCGACGGTCGAGGCGATATTGCTGGAGACGGCGGTCAGCCGCATTACCGAGCGCGGTGCCACACGTATGGACGACCAGACTTCGGATGCATCGATGGAACTTAGAAAAAAAGAGGGTTACTTCTAATGGCGCCAGTGTTATGCCAACACCGAGCGCCCTTTCCCGGCCTGACGGCCACCCTCTCCCGTTCACGAGAGAGGGGCTGGGGGAGAGGGGAATCAGTCGGCCCGACAATAACCGAACCTTCAAAATGACCACCACCGTAGACACCCTCCGCTTCACCACCGCCGGCTCCGTCGATGACGGCAAGAGCACGCTCATCGGCCGCCTGTTGTATGACACCAAGTCGATCCTCGAGGACCAGTTGCTGTCTATCGAAAAAACCACCGCCAGGCGCGGCGCTGGTGGAAAACTCGGTGTCGATCTTTCGCTCCTGACCGATGGCCTCTCCGCCGAGCGCGAACAGGGCATCACCATCGACGTCGCTTACCGCTACTTCGCCACGTTGAAACGCCGCTTTATCATCGCCGATACGCCCGGCCACGAACAGTACACCCGCAACATGGTGACCGGCGCCAGCACCGCTGACCTGTCGCTCATTCTGGTCGACGCCGGCAAAGGCCTGCAGACGCAATCACGCCGCCACGCCATCATCGCCTCACTGCTCGGTATTCCGCACGTGGTGGTGGTCGTGAACAAGATGGATTTGGTGAATTATTCGCAGGACGTGTTCACGAAAATTCGCGATGAATTCATCGCCTTTGCCCGCACGCTAAATTTTGCGGAAGTCGATTTCATCCCGCTGTCTGCGCTGGATGGTGACATGGTGGTGGACCGAGGTGATCAACTGAACTGGTACCACGGGCCGACACTGCTCGAACTGCTGGAGACTTCCAAGGCTGCCGAAATTACTGCTGGGGAATTCCGTTTCCCGGTGCAACTGGTCGGACGCACCAAACTCGGTGAAAAATCCGAATATCGCGGCTATATGGGCCGCATCGAATCGGGCCGTGTGTCGGTGGGTGATCGCATCGCTGTGCTGCCTTCCGGCCTTGAGGCGACGGTACAGGACATCGTGACCCTCGACGGTAGCCTCCCCACGGCCGCCGCGCCGCAATCGGTAACATTGTTGCTAGACACGCAGATCGATATTTCGCGCGGTGACATGTTCGCGCAGGCTGACGATCTGCCGACCGTCACCAACCAGATCACGGCCAATCTTTCGTGGATGTCCGCTCAACCGCTGGAACTGAGCCGCCGCTACCTTATCAAGCACACCACGCAGACGGTTCGGGTGGTGCTGGAAGGCATCGATTACCGGCTCAACGTGAACACACTTGAACGTGAGACTGGAATCACTTCTTTTAGACTAAATGACATCGGCCGCGTGCGGCTTAAATCGGTGCGCCCGCTGATGGTCGACGCCTATCGCGTCAACCGCGCCACCGGCTGTTTCATCCTGATTGATGAGGTTACCAACCAGACCGTGGCGGCAGGCATGATCCTGGGAGACAACGCGAATGGCTAAGGTTTATCTGGTTGGCGCAGGTCCCGGGGCCCCCGATCTCATTACCCTGCGCGCGGCGCGCTTGATTGAAAAAGCGGACGTCATTTTTTACGATGCGCTAGTGCATCCGGACACGGTTGCGCTGGCAATCAACGCGAAGAAAATCGCTGTCGGTAAACGCGCGGGGCAGGTGTCGACCGACCAGCGCTTCATCAATCGACAACTGGTCGAAGCTACGCGGCAATATCAGCACGTGGTGCGCCTCAAGGGTGGCGACCCGATGATTTTTGGTCGCGCCCAGGAAGAAATCGATGCGCTGAAGGAAGCGGGTATCGAATACGAAGTGGTGCCAGGTATCACTGCCGCGCTTGCGGCAAGCGCATCACTGGGCGTCTCGCTCACCCGCCGTGGGGTGGCGCGCACCGTCAGTTTTGTCACGCCGCGCATCGGTCCGAATGAAATCGAAAGCGATTGGCTGGCCACCGCTGCTGCGGCAGATTCCACCATTCTTTACATGGCCGCTGGCCAGGCCCCGCAAATCGCGATCGCATTGATCGGTGCCGGCAAGGCGGCAACGACACCGGTGGTGATCGTCGAGAACGCCACGCTCGAAAACGAGCAACGCATTTTCACCACGCTTGCGGGGCTCGCGGCCTCAAAGCTCAAGCTCGCCGGACCTGCTGTGTTATGCGTGGGTACCGTGTTTGCTGCTGACCCCGCCGGCAGCATCGATGCCGGCGCCGAACATCAGTCGCGAATGCGGGAGATGCATTCGGCGCGCTGTCAGATGGGCTGAGTTCGCAAAATAGCCTCCGTTCGCACTGAGCCTGTCGAAGTGCGGTTTGGCTGAAGTTGATTGGAAACACGTCAGCCCATCTGTCCTTCGACGGGCTCAGGACGAACGGAATCACTGAAGCTAATTTACAAATACAAGCACTGGCGCGGCGTTCAGGCCAGTTGTGCTCCAGAAGGCTCATGGATGCTGGGCTTTGGCCCGTGAATGCACGTCAGAGCCGCCACAAGAGACTCAAACAGGGAAACCAAATGTCGTTCAGGAAATCGATCATCGAAGCTACCATTCTCGTCGCGCTTGGCGTGGCACCTGCCTTGGCTGCTGAAATTTCCTTGCTCAATGTGTCGTATGACCCGACACGCGAACTTTACGCAGACTTCAACAAGGCCTTCGCCAAAGACTACGAAAGCAAGACCAAAGATAAGGTCACCATCAGGCAATCGCACGGGGGCTCCGGCAAGCAGGCACGCTCAGTGATCGACGGACTTGAGGCAGATGTGGTCACGCTGGCGCTGGCGTACGACATCGACGAAATTGCCACGCGCGCGAAATTACTATCGCCGGATTGGCAAAAGAAATTGAAGTACAACGCCGCGCCTTATACCTCCACGATTGTCTTCCTGGT
>JBKJVA010000127.1:0-5489 GCA_046589675.1 Usitatibacteraceae bacterium | reverse complement strand
GGAGTTGCATGACGACCTGCCTCAAATCCGGATCGTCCGCATCGCACTCCTCGACAAATCCCAGGCGGTTCATCATTTTCAACATGTTGCTGTTGCTGCCGAGTACGAGGCCGGTTAACGTCTTGAGTCCACGCTCGCGCGCAATCTCGCAAATGCGCTTCATCAACGCCGAGCCGATTCCGTGTCTCTGATATTCATCCGCCACCACCAACGCAAACTCGGATGTAACCGCATCCGGATTCAGCAAATAGCGCACCACGCCAATGATGCGCTCAATGCCGGTGTCGTCATGAATCACCGCAACGATCGCCATTTCCCGGTCGTAGTCGATCTGCGTGAAGCGCGCCAGCATCGACGGCGAAAGTTCTGCCATCGTCGAAAGGAAGCGAAAGTAGCGCGCTTGATTGGAGAGGTCACGCGCAAACCGTTGCAGTGCGTCGGCATCTTCCGGACGGATGGCGCGAAACAGGCAGCGCGTGCCTTCGCGGGTAATGAATTCTTTGGTCAGCAAATTCGGGTACGGCAGGATGGCCAGGTGTGCGTACGGCGCGTCGGTGGTCGACATGACCTTTCGCACAACGGCGCGCGCATCGACCACGGCGGCGCCGTCTTCATCGATGATGAGCGGATTGATATCGAGCTCCTGCAATTCCGGCAGCTCGCAGATCATTTCCGACACGCGCAGCAGCAGATATTCGAGCGCCTCGATCTGCACCTTCGGCATGCCGCGCCATTCGCCCAGTACCGCGGCCGAACGGGCGCGCTCGATCATGCGCCGTGCCAGAAACAGGTTCAGCGGCGGCAGCGCCACGGTGCGGTCGTCGATCACCTCGATCATCGTCCCGCCCGCCCCAAACGTGATCACCGGCCCAAACAGTTCGTCGGTCGTCACGCCCACGTACAACTCGCGCCCGTTACGCTTGACAACCATGCGCTGTATTGATACGCCATCTACCTTTGCGTCCGGCGCGCGACGGGCTACCTCCTCCATCATGTCGGTGAAAACCGTACCAACCTGCCGCGGTGTGCGCACGTTCAGCATCACACCACCGACATCGGATTTATGGGCGATATCGGGAGAATTGATCTTGATGACCACGGGGAATCCGACGCGCCGCGCGATCGAGATCGCCTCCTCGACGGTATGCGCCACCTCAGTGGGCGTGACCGGAATGCGAAACGCGCTCAGCAACTCCTTAGACTCGGTCTCCGTCAGCACTTCGCGGCCAGCTGCGAGCACTGCGTTGATGACCGCCCGTGCTCGGGCAACGTCCGGCACATCTTCGGCACCCCCGACGTTCAGCGGCGGCGGCGTTTGCATCAGGCTCTGTTGGTTTTGATAGAAGGTGGCGATATTGGCAAACGCGTCTACCGCTGCTTCCGGCAAGCGGAATACCGGCAGTCCGCCTTCATTCACGATGCGCCGCGTCTCACGCACCCGGGTCTCGCCCATCCAGCAGCCGATCAATATTTTTCTCACCGACGGCAGACTCGCGGTCGCGGCGAGCGCGATGGCCTCGGTATCGATGCCAGGTTTCGGCGTCACTACCACCAGCACGCCGTCGATTTCTGGCGACGCTGCCAGCACTCCTGCAGCCGCCTCGAAATCGGCGGCGGTCGCGTGTTCGCCGATATCGATGGGATTTTCAAGGGACGGTGCCGTGGGCAATATTTTCTTCAACTTCGCCAGCGTCGCCGGCGACAGTGCAGGAATTTCGATGCCACGCAGAAATGCGTAGTCAGCCGCAAGCACACCGGGGCCGCCACCATTGCCGATTACGCCCAGACGATTTCCGACCGGGCGATAGCGTGAAGCCAGGCACTTGGCCGCGGAAAACAACTGCACGAAACTATCGACCCGCACGGCTCCCGCGCGTTTGAGCGCCGCGTCAAAGACATCGTCGCCCCCGACCATGGTGCCGGAGTGGGTCAGCGCCGCATGACGACCACGATCGCGACGCCCGGCCTTCAGCACGATCACCGGCTTGGACCGCGCAGCCGCCCGCAGCGCGCTCATAAATCGCCGCCCGTTACGAATGCCTTCCATGTACACGATGATGCTTTGGGTATGGCCATCCTGGGCGAGAAAATCGAGTATGTCGGCCAGATCAAGTACTGCCGAGCGGCCCGTGGCGATAATCGCCGAAAAGCGCACCGCGTTGGATTCCGCCCAATCGAGCATCGCCGCCGTCAACGCCCCCGACTGCGACACCAGTGCGAGACTGCCTTCACGCTGCAGCGCGCCTGCCACACAGGCATTGAGCTTCAGGTGCGGACGTTGCAAACCGGAGGAACCCGGCCCCAGAAGGTGAATGCCGTGGCGTGCAGCGAGCGCGGCCAGCTCGGCGACATGCACGCCGTCGGGCTCATAGAGGATGGCGGTTCGCGCCCGCGCGGCGGCTGCATGCTTGAGTGCTCGCACCGCACCCGCGCCGGCAATGGCGATCAGGGCCAGACTGGCGCGCGGCACCCCCGTCAGCGCGGGAAACCCTTTGGGCGTTTCCGTAAGCCACGTCACGCCACCGCCGTAGGCTCCTTCCTCAAGCGCCTTTTTCAGCAAAGCCGCGATGGATGACGCAGCGTCTGCTGGCAAGTACACGAGCAGCGATTTCGGATCGAACAGCGGGGAGAGATAGTGCGGATTCACGGGTTTCTACTCATTCGTTCCGGCGTCGACCTATGCGTCGACCGCACCCAGCAGTACGCCGACATGCACGCCCACACTGCGTGCCAGTGCGCGCAGCTCGTAGCCGCCCTCAAGCACGGAAATAATGCGGCCCTTGGCATGGCGATCGGCAACCTCGACAATGCGTGCGGTAACCCACGCGTAGTCGGATTCCACCCAGCCGAGATTGGCCATATCGTCATCGCGATGGGCATCAAATCCGGCGGAGATGAAGATCAGCTCGGGTCGAAACGCGTCCAGCGCCGGCAGCCAGCGCTCCACCACGATTTTTTTCAGCGCATCTCCCCGGGTGCGCGGGGGAAGCGGCACATTCAGCATATTGGCCCCCTTGGGCACGTCGCCCAGATAGGGATAAAGCGGGTGCTGAAACGTCGACACCATCAGCACCTGGTCGTCGCCCGCCAGAATATCCTCGCTACCGTTACCGTGGTGCACATCAAAATCCACCAGCGCCACCCGCGAAATTCCATGGTGCCGCTGCGCGTGGCGGATACCCACCGTCACGTTGTTGAAGAAGCAAAAGCCCATCGCGGCATCGCGTTCTGCATGATGTCCGGGTGGGCGTACTGGACAGAACGCGCGCTTCACTTCGCCCGATATCACCAAGTCCGTGGCCAGCACCGCCGCACCGGCAGCATGTCGAGCGGCAAAGAGTGTGCGGGAATTCATCCACGTGTCTGGGTCGACTTGGCTGTAGCCGCTCGCGGGCACCAAATCCTCGATTTCCGCGAGGTAGTGCGCGGTGTGCGCTCGAAGTAACTGTTCACGGGTCACCTCGGGCGCAGTGTAGGGCGCCATGAAATCCAGATATCCCTGCGTAAGCAGGTAATCGTTGATCGCATTTAGGCGTGCCGGACATTCCGGATGTCCTTCACCCATTTCATGTTCGAGAAAGGACGGGTGGGTGATGTAAGCGGTGAGGGACATTTAACGCGCAATAGGTGACGCGCTATCGTATCAGCCTGTCGAACGAAAAGGAAATCAGCCACAAAATCACCGCCTGGAGGGCCCACCAATTGGCGATAAAAACTTTTTTGTGCGAAGTGCAGCGGACAATCTGTGGTCTTTGCGATACCCGGCACGGCCTCCACATCTTGGCGAAGACCACGAAGTTAACAAATTCCACGCCCGACGGCGCTCAGATTCGCGCAACCCTTCGCAGGTAGTTCACGTTGGCTTTCAGCGTCCAGTCGAACTGCGCAAACTGCTGCGCCGCGACTTCCTGGCCGATGGTCAGCGGATTGCCGGGTGGCAATTCCAGGTATGCATCCGCATTGGCGTGTTCGACCACAACACGCATGCCGGCCTTGCGGGCGAGGTGCATGATGGCGCCGTTTTGCGCCAGGCAGTTCATGAACAGGTCGACGATCTGCAGATTGCGGGCGCGCATCGCCGCACGATTGAACAGGGCCGTGCCGATGCCGTGGCCGCGACAGGGTGAAAGTACGCTGATGCCGAGTTCCGCCGCACCGTCCAGACACGCGAGGTGGGCAACCCCGAGCAAGCTGAGGTCATCGGAATAGACGCCAAAGACAGCATCGCGCTCGAAGCGAATGTTGTCCACATAGGCGCGTCGCGCATCGTGGTTGAGCAGGTTACCGAAGCGCAGGCGCACATCGTCGTCAGCGAGTTCGTCGAAGTGCCGTTTCAACAGCGCCACGTGGGAGTGATTGAGGCTATGAACAGGAATCGTCATGGCTTGCTCCTTTTGCATTTGTACATCGAATAAAAAAGCCCCCGAACAGAGCCGGGGGCCGAATCCACGCCTTGAAGCGCGGAGGAGGAGACGGAACAGGCGAGGCATGCATGTTGTCGCACGGGTTAGCGACGCAATAGGCACCAGTCAGGAGAAGTCAGTGGTTCCTGAAACGCGGTAACCCGGTCGAATATTCGTCCGGCGTCTCGACCAGTTCCTTAAGCTTGGCTGAGGTAGCGATCGCAAGCCGTTTTGCGCCTGACCAAAGCGAGAAAATTCCGCTCGCGATAAGTTCGGCGACGAAGACACTGTGCTCCAAGCGGGCGCGCTTGATGTGCATTTCGATTGAGCGATAGTCATTCATACATATCTCCATGATGTGGAAGATGGTGGAACAAACAGTTGCAGGCGGATAGACTGCTACCGGTTGCGGCGCTGACAATCCCGAACGTTTTCAGGTCTATTGCTGCGTTGCACAAATACAATATCGGGCTATCGTTTGTCAAAATCCAATCGTATGTTTTGATGCAGGGCATTGATTTTCTTTATGCAGGTCATAATATTGTTGAATTCAACAAGCGAACTTTGCGATGAATGACTGTTGCAAAGTGCGAATGGTATAAATGGCGCGCCAAAGGTGATGTCAGGCAATGACTCGCGCTCTTTGCCAATGCCTAGCGAGTGTGGCGTTCGCTTTTTTCAATGTAGTCGCGAGCCACGCTTATCATTTATGCCTTGAGAGACTTCTGCTCAGCACAAAATTTGTCAATCACAAGCATCCACGGGCGTCGTGGCGCATAAATGCCCGTTGAGGCCCGCCAGTGCTTGTGTTTGTCACGCTGGATCGTGACCAGAGGGTGATTTCGATTTGAATGGCGAATCGGGTTACGAAGTATTCCGATGGACCGCGCGCGTCGGCTCCAACTGTTGAATCACAATGAATCCATATTCTCTAACGTGTGCGCGGCCTGACTGCGAATCGCAGCACGCTCATCGTTCGACATGCGGGTGATGTTTTTGGCCATCAATGACGTGCGCGGATTGCTGACTAACATGGTTTCGTGTTTGTCCAGAAAATTCCAATAGAGCGTCGAAAATGGGCAGGCG
>JBKJVA010000008.1:0-6327 GCA_046589675.1 Usitatibacteraceae bacterium | reverse complement strand
GCCAGTACCATGACCTCGATTGTCGAAGCGATGGGATTCACGTTGCCGGGGGCGTCGAGCATTCCGGCGATGGACGCCAATCATGTGCGCATGGCGTCGGCATGCGGTGCACGCATTGTTGACATGATTTGGGAAGACTTGAAGCCGTCGACGTTTTTCAATAGCGACGCGCTCGCCAACGGTATCGCAACCTATATGGCATTGGGAGGCTCGACCAACGCCGCGATCCACCTCATCGCCATGGCTGGACGTGGCGGAATTACCCTCACGCTCGAGCAGATGGACCAGGCAGCGCGGCAAATTCCGGTGATAGCCAATCTGTTCCCGTCGGGGGACAAGTTGATGGAGGATTTCTATTTTGCTGGCGGTTTGCCAGCGCTGCTGTCGGAGATCAGGTCGCACCTTTGCCTCGGTGCCATGACCGTCACCGGAAAGACACTGGGCGACAATATCGCGGATGCAACCAATCTTGATCAAGAGGTAATCCGTCCGCTCGCGCGGCCAGCCGCACAAGGTGCTGCGCTGGCGGTGCTGCGCGGCAACCTGTGCCCGGACGGTGCCGTCATCAAACCGTCCGCTGCGAGCCGCAAATTTTTCAAGCATCGGGGCCCCGCGCTGGTGTTTGCATCGAATGCGCAGATGCTTGCCGAAATTCATCGACCCGATCTCGATGTCGACGAAAACACGGTTTTGATATTGCAGCATGGTGGTCCGGTCGGTGCGCCCGGCATGCCCGAATGGGGCAACCTGCCGATCCCGAAAAAACTGTTACAGCAAGGTGTGCGCGACATGCTGCGCATTTCCGACGCACGTATGAGCGGTACCCACTATGGCAGTTGCGTGGTGCACGTGTCACCCGAAGCGGCGGTTGGCGGGCCGTTGGCGCTGGTTCAAACTGGCGACATGATCGCGTTCGACCTCGAGGCGCGCACGCTCAACGTCGAAATCTCCGATCAAGAGCTTCAGCGCCGCCGCGCAAGCTGGCAGGCACCCGCGCGCATTTACCAACGTGGCTTCACCCGCCTCTATATCGAGCACGCGACGCAGGCCCACCTCGGTTGCGATTTCGATTTTCTTATGGGCACCGCCGCAACGCCCGAACCACCCATCTACTAAGGCGCCCATGGACCCTTTCAATAATCCGTTTCGTAAGCTGCTCGCGCAACCGAGCATTCCGCTGGGCACCTGGCTTATGTCGGGGGCCGCCTCCACCGCAGAGGCGATGGGCTGCATTGGCTTTGACTGGCTGGTGGTGGATATGGAACACGTGCCGATCGATTACAAGGACGCGTATCACATACTGCAGGCGATCGCGGGTACCAAAGCCACGCCGGTGATTCGGCTGGCCTGGAACGATACGGTGCTGGTCAAACGTGCGCTCGATATCGGCGCACAGACGCTGATGTTTCCATTTGTGGAGAACGCCGATGACGCGACCCGCGCGGTCGCCTCCACCCGCTATCCGCAGCCAGATGACGTAACGCCGGGTACACGTGGCTTTGCGGCGATGCACCGCGCCAGTCGCTACGCTACCGCCGGCGATTACGGCAAGCGCGCTAACGAAGGCATATTTCGCATGATCCAGCTGGAAACGCCGGCTGCCATCGCGCGTCTGGAAGAGATCGCCGCGGTTGAGGGCGTCGACGCGTTGTTTATTGGTCCGGGAGACCTGTCGTCTGCGATGGGGCAGATCGGCAACATTGCCCATCCCGAAGTCCAGGCTGCATTAAGAGGGGCCGCTGCACGTGCGCAGAAAATTGGCAAGCCGATTGGCATCGTCGGCCCGACACCGGAAATGGTGCAGCAATTTATCGAATACGGCTACAGCTATGTTGCCGTTGCCTCCGATATGGGGATGATGATGCGCCAGGCCAATGCGTTTTTTGCCGCGATGAAGCCGGCGCTGGCCGGGTCTGCCCAACCCGCGTTAAACACCGGCGTGTATTGAAAGTCGAAAACACCCACATGTCAGGCGTCAACTTTTCGCAAGTCGTTAAGGTTTACGACAATGGCGTCAAGGTTGTGCACGGCATTGACCTCGAAATTGGCCGCGGCGAGTTTGTCGTGTTCGTCGGCCCGTCGGGCTGCGGCAAATCCACGTTGATGCGCATGGTTGCGGGGCTCGAGGCCATTAGCAGCGGCACCATTTCGATTGAAGGACGCGTCGTCAATGACCTGCCGCCGCGCGAACGCGACATCGCCATGGTGTTTCAGGATTACGCGCTGTATCCGCACAAAAACGTATTTGATAATCTCGCTTTTGGACTGAAATTACGCAAATTTCCCGCTGCAGAAATCGACAAACGCGTGAAAGAAGCCGCATCGATTCTCAAGATCGATCACCTGCTTGACAGAAAGCCGCGCGCGTTGTCGGGTGGACAGCGGCAGCGCGTGGCGATGGGTCGCGCGATCGTGCGTCAACCTAAGCTGTTCCTGTTCGATGAGCCACTGTCGAATCTCGATGCGCTGCTGCGGTCCGAGATGCGCACGGAAATTAAAAAACTACACCAGCGCATAGGCGCCACCACCATCTACGTGACGCACGATCAGGTCGAAGCGATGACGCTGGCCGAGCGCATCGTCGTTCTCTCGGGCGGCAATATCATGCAGGTTGGAACACCCGATCAAATTTATAACCAGCCGGTGTCGAAGTTCGTGGCCGGATTTACCGGTTCACCGCCAATGAATTTCCTGGCCGCAACCGTTTCAATCGTTGAGGGCAGGCCATGTATCGGCTTTGGGAACAGTACACAACGACTAACGATTCCGCTGAATGAAAATTTTTACCGTAGCCACGCCGGTCGTGCCGTCACGTTTGGTATTCGTCCGGAGGATATCGGTATCGAACGCAGCGGCAGCAACGACGTCCGGCTTGATGCGCGCGTGGTGGTAGTCGAGCCGCTGGGGGCAGAAACACTGGTCACACTGGCGTGCGAAGGCGGTGAATTAATCGCCCGTCTTGCGCCCAATGTGCCGTTCGCCCCTGATCAGCAAACCGGGGTGTGGATCAATATGGACAAGTTTCATTTGTTCGATGCTGCAAGTGGTGGCGCGCTACGGGCGGAAACCTGAAATGCGGCCCATTACGGTGGCGCTACAATTATTCGCCTCGATTTTGCTGCCGGCGTTGACTGCAAATATCTCGTATGCACAGACAGCCACAAGCCCGATCCATCTTAAAGTTTACATTGGCGGGCAGCAGCGTCCGGACATCATGCGCGAGCTGTTTGCGCAATACATGAAGGCCAATCCGGGTGTCAACGTGTCGCTCGAAGTCGGTGGCGCAACGTCGGATCTGCACCAGAAATATCTCAACATGGTGCTGTCGGCGAAAGACACGACACTCGACATTTTTCTAATCGACATCATTCGCCCAGCGCAGTTTGCGGCGGCCGGCTGGGCCGAACCGCTTGACGGTTATCTCGGTAGCGAGCGTGAAGCGGTTATGTCGCGTTATCTGCCGGCCTATCGTGAGGCCAATACTGTCAACAACAAGGTCATCGCATTGCCCGCATTGGCGGATGCCCTGTTTCTTTATTACCGTAAAGATCTCCTTGCCAAATACAACGAACAGCCGCCTGCAACCTGGCCCGAGCTGGCGCGTGTGGCTAAAAAAATTCAGCAAGGCGAGGGTAATCCCAACCTGCAGGGATTGAGTTTTCAGGGCAAGGCGGTTGAGGGGGCGGTTTGCACATTCCTGCTTCCCTACTGGAGCCTGGGCGGCGAGATCATTCGCGACGGCAAGCTTGCGTTTGAACGCAGCAAGGCCGAGGCGGGGCTTAATATGTGGCGCAGCATGGTCAGCGACGGTGTGTCCAAGAAGAACAGTGCTGAGGTGGGCACCGACGACACCCGCAAAGAGTTTCAGGCGGGCAGAGTGATCTTTGCAGTGAACTGGGGATATGCCTGGAATCATTTCCAGGGCGGTGCCGACACGCAGGTAAAGGACCGGGTGGCGGTAATCAAGCTGCCCGCGATGGTCGGCGGCAAACCGGTGTCGTGTATGGGTGGCTGGAACTGGTCGGTATCGGCGTATTCGAAAAATAAAGCGGCATCGGTGGCGCTGGTACGCTGGCTGTCGAGTCCCGCGATTTCAAAGCAGCTGGCACTAAAGGGTTCTTTCCATCCGGTGTTTGCCTCGGTATATAACGATCAGGAGGTGCGCACGGCAATACCGTGGTTCGCCGATGCCCTGCCGGTGGTGGAGACTGCGCGAGCGCGTCCTGTCACTCCCGTTTATCGTGCCATTTCGGATGCGATACGTATTAACACCAATACCGTGATGGCCGGCGTCAAGACGCCGCAACAGGCGCTGGATGAAATCGAGCAGCGCGTGGCACGGGCACTCCGCTAGGCCGCCGGTGAGCCAACGCACTCTTCGCGACCGCATCCTCGATCCCAGCGAGACTGCGCTCGCGTGGGCGCTGCTGACGCCTGCGCTGTTATTCATTGCCGTCATCGTCGCCTATCCCGTCACCACGCTCATCATCAATAGCTTTTTTGATGTGCGTCTGTCACGCGGCTTGCCGGTGACCTTCATCGGTTTTGACAATTATGCGACCGCGCTTTCGGACAGCATGTTCTGGCGCGCCGTGAAAAATACCCTGATCATCACCCTGGTAACGGTGCCGGGCGCGCTGGTAGTCGGCTTGGGTCTGGCCATGCTGGCAAATATGCCATTCCGATTTCGCGGACCAATCCGCCTTGCGCTGCTGTTGCCGTGGGCGCTGCCGCTCGCGTTCGTCGGTCTGATCTTCGCCTGGTTCTTCCACAGCGAATACGGCATCATCAACGATTTGATCCGCCGCCTGGGAGGAGAGCCGCAGATATGGTTCAATTCACCGGGTTTGACGATGATGGCGATCTGTATCGCGACCATCTGGAAAACATCTTCTTTTATGGCGTTGATCCTGCTGGCAGGACTGCAAACCATTCCGGCTTCGCTATACGAAGCAGCCGAAGTCGACGGCGCGTCGAAATGGACACAGTTCACCGAAATCACGTTGCCGCTGCTGGTGCCGTCGATGCTGGTGGCGCTGATCTTCCGCACACTCACTGCTATCCAGTCGTTCGACATTCCCTTCAGCATGCCCGGACCGGGCGAAGAGACGCAGACGCTGGCGATGTATATCCAGCTCAACACCGTCGATTATCTCGATCTCGGCTATGGTTCAACGTTGGCGGTATTCATGTTCATGTTGTCGATGGCCACGACCTGGGTCTATCTGCGTTACGTGCGGGGAGATAAAGATTGAACGCTGGAATAAATAATCTCTTCACCTCCAAACGCCTGCGCTGGTTCGCCGCGGCCATCGTGCTGGTCAACGGCTTCTTCCCGGCCGTCTGGATCCTGTTCACGTCGCTGAAAAATGAGATTGAGCTGACCGCCAAACCCATCACGTACTGGCCGCAGAATCCGGTGCTGACCAACTACATCGCGGCGTTTCGCGATCAACCGTTGCCCGGTTATCTGTTAAACAGCGCCATCGTCGCCATCCTGTCCATGCTGCTATCGCTGTTCATCAGTGCGCTGGCTGCGTACGCGATTGCTCGATTGAATCTCAAACGCCGTAACTTGATTCTTACCGGCATTATCGCGGTGTCGATGTTTCCGCTGGTAACGTTGATGGTGCCGCTGTTCGAAATCATGCGCGGATTGAACCTGCTCAATAGCTACATCGCGCTGGTACTTCCCTACACGGTGTTGAATTTGCCCATATGCACGCTGGTGCTGGTAAGTTTTTTCCAGGACATTCCACGCGATATTGAAAACGCCGCGATGATCGACGGTTGCACCCGTCTGGGTGCATTGTGGCGGGTGGTGTTGCCGTTGGCCGCACCGGGCGTGTTTACGGCGGGTATTCTCGCGTTCGTCAATGCCTGGGATGAGTTTTTGTTATCGATGTCGATGAATGCGGCGGTTGCGTACCGAACCTTGCCGGTGGGTATCCAGATGTATCAAGGTGAGTTCTCGTTCCCATGGCCGACAATCTCGGCCGCACTGGTGATCGCGTTGGTGCCGGTGGTGACGGTAATTCTGATCTTCCAGGAACGCGTCGTCAGCGGCCTGACGGCGGGTGGATTGAAGGGCTGATTATTTCATCAAGATTCTTTACGACAACACTAGCGCTGGCGGACATCGCAGGCCAAAAGTGCCGCGACAGGCGCACCAGTGCTTGACTTTAACAATTTGCGCGATGCGGCAGCAGATGAAGCTGACGTCGCACGCTACATGCAGGGGCTATCACGTGTCGTCAGATGAATTTCAACAAAGCCTTTTCCAGCGTCTGAGCGCGGTTCGATTCATCAGCGCGGAGGAGAGTTGCG
>JBKJVA010000038.1:0-2949 GCA_046589675.1 Usitatibacteraceae bacterium | reverse complement strand
ACGGATGGATGGACTGGCGTGCACGGTTGCTGTGACAATACCGTGGTCGGTTGCCCCAGAAACAGGTGCCGTGCTGGAAGCCAATACCGGCGCGGCTTTTGGCGGCATTGCCTCCGGAATCAGCGCCGGTGCTTGAGTTTGGACAGATGCCGTTTTTGATTCCTCGCCACCGAATGTGGGTTTGGGGGCGGGCGTCGCCGCAGCGCCGGTACTCTCCTCCAGCACCAATACCAAACTACCCATCGATACCTTGTCGCCAAGCTTGACTTTAAGCTCCTTAACCACGCCCGCGTGGGTCGACGGAACCTCCATGGTTGCCTTGTCACTTTCGAGCGAAATCAGCGAATCCTCTTTCTTAACGGTATCGCCCGGCTTAACCAGGATTTCGATGACCGGAATCTCGGCGAAATCACCGATATCCGGAACTTTTACTTCGACGAGATTTGCCACGCAAATACTCCTATTTGTTTTCTATTTTCAATTGATGGGTTCGACAGTCGCGACACTGTTTCCCCTCTCCCGGCCTGTCGGCCACCCACTCCCGCAAGCGGGCGAGGAGTTCCTGTCATCGACTTGGACTCTTCAATAGATGTTTGCTAAACGGTCCAGGGTGCCGGCTTGGTTGGATCGATCCCATATTTTCTGATTGCATCGGTGACAACCTTCGCCTGAATCTGACCGTCATCGGCCAATGCTTTCAGCGCAGCGACGGTTACGTAATAGCGATTGACCTCGAAGAATTTGCGCAGTTGCTTTCTTGTATCCGAGCGGCCAAAGCCATCGGTACCCAGCACGGTGAATTTGCGCTCGCCAACATAGGGACGGATCTGGTCCGCAAATGAACGCATGTAATCGGTGGAGGCAATCGCCGGACCTTTGCGTCCCTTGAGTAGTTTGCCCACATGAGAAACCTGCGGCTTATCTTCCGGGTGCAATATATTTATGCGTTCGACCGCCATACCGTCGCGACGCAGTTCGGTAAACGAGGTGCAGCTCCAGACATCGGACGCCACACCCCAGTCGAGTTCGAGTAATTCAGATGCTGCAATCACCTCGCGGAAAATACTGCCAGAGCCCATCAGTTGCACGCGCGGTTTTTTCGCGTCGGGACCTTCGCGAAACAGATACATACCTTTGAGAATATCTGCTTCAACACCCTTTGGCATGGCCGGATGTGTGTAGTTTTCGTTCATCACTGTGATGTAGTAGTAGACGTGCTCCATCTTCTCGTACATGCGCTTCAAGCCGTCGTGCATGATGACCGCCAGTTCATAACTAAACGTTGGATCGTAGGAAATACAGTTGGGAATGGTTGCCGACAGCAGGTGACTGTGGCCGTCCTCGTGCTGCAGGCCCTCGCCGTTGAGTGTCGTGCGCCCGGACGTGCCGCCAAGCAAAAATCCGCGCGCCTGCATATCGCCGGCCGCCCAAGCCAGATCGCCGACCCGCTGAAAGCCAAACATGGAATAGAAAATGAAGAACGGAATCATGTGCTGGCCATGATTTGCGTAGCTGGTGCCGGCCGCCATCCACGAGCAAAATGCACCGGCTTCATTGATACCCTCTTGTAAAATCTGACCTGCTTTATCCTCTTTGTAAAACATCAATTCGCCCGAGTCAACCGGCTCGTAAAGCTGGCCTACCGAGGAATAAATACCTAACTGCCGGAACATACCCTCCATGCCAAAGGTGCGCGATTCGTCGGCAACAATCGGCACAACACGCGGCCCCAGTTCCTTATCGCGCAGCAGGGCACTTAAGGCGCGAACGAACGCCATGGTGGTTGAAATTTCACGTTCTTCGGTACTTTTGAGCAGCGTTTCGAACATCGAGAGATCGGGCACTTTCAGCGCCGGAATATTGTGATGCCTGATCGGGAATGAGCCACCCAGCTTTTCGCGCGCCGCCTTCAGATACACCATTTCTGGAGAGTCGTTGGGAGGTTTATAAAATGGAATATCCGCAATGACATCGTCGGCGACGGGAATGTTGAAGCGATCCCGAAATTGCTTGAGTGACCCCAAGTCCATTTTTTTCTGCTGATGGGTGCTGTTCTGGCCTTCGCCGGACTTTCCCATGCCGAAACCTTTCACAGTTTTGGCGAGTATGACGGTGGGTTGGCCTTTGTGATTTACCGCCGCAGAGTAGGCGGCATAAACTTTGTACGGATCGTGGCCACCCCGGTTCAGGCGCCAGATATCGTCGTCGGACATAGACGCCACCATTTTTTCCAGTTCAGGGTATTTACCGAAAAAATGCTTGCGTACATAGGCACCATCGCGTGCTTTGTAGTTTTGATACTCGCCGTCGACGGCTTCCATCATGCGTCGCTGCAACAAACCGTCGGTGTCTTTGGCCAGTAACGGGTCCCAGTAACGACCCCAGATGGATTTGATTACGTTCCAGCCCGAGCCACGGAAATCCGCTTCCAATTCCTGGATGATCTTGCCATTGCCCCGCACCGGGCCATCGAGTCGCTGCAAATTGCAATTGACCACAAAAATCAGGTTGTCGAGGCCCTCGCGGGATGCCAAGGCAATTGCGCCCAACGATTCAGGTTCGTCCATTTCGCCATCACCCATGAACGCCCAGACCTTGCGACCTTCGGTGTTGACGATACCGCGGTTGTGCAGGTACTTCATGAAACGTGCCTGATAAATCGCCTGGATGGGGCCGAGTCCCATCGATACCGTCGGAAATTGCCAGAAGTCCGGCATCAGCCAGGGATGCGGATAACTGGAAATGCCATCGCCATCAACCTCCTGGCGAAACTTGATCATCTGCTCTTCACTGAAGCGCCCTTCGAGAAAGGCGCGTGCGTAAACGCCGGGCGAAGAGTGGCCTTGCATGAATACCAGATCGCCGCCATGGGTGGCGCAGGGGGCGTGCCAAAAATGGTCGAAACCTATATCGTAGAGCGTCGATGCCGACTGGTAGCTGGCGATGTGA
>JBKJVA010000223.1:0-5518 GCA_046589675.1 Usitatibacteraceae bacterium | reverse complement strand
TCCTTCAGGCGCACCAGCCGTTTCGCGTACTTTGCCACATCCGGCTCGTGGGTCACAATCAGAATGCTCATACCCTCTTCATTGAGCCGCGTGAACAGGCGCATGATTTCGCCCGAGGTGGTCGTGTCGAGGTTGCCGGTGGGCTCGTCAGCCAGAATGAGCGCAGGCTCGCAAACCAGCGCCCGGGCAATCGCCACACGTTGCTGTTGACCACCTGATATCTGGTTCGGCAAGCGTTTGGTAAACGCGCCAAGACCGGTCTGCGCCAGTTTTTCCGCACCACGTTTGCGCGCCTCGGCCATTGGCACGCCGGCATATAGCAACGGCAGCGAAACATTGTCGATCAGCGGCATGCGCTTCAATAGATTGAAACCCTGGAATACGAAGCCGATGGTTTGGTTGCGTACTTTTGCCAGCTCGTTGTCGTTGAGTTGAGCTGTTTCCTTGCCGTTCAAAACATAGCTGCCGCTGGTCGGGGTATCGAGACAACCGAGTATGTTCATCAGCGTGGACTTGCCGGAACCGGATTGCCCCATGATGGCGACAAATTCACCCT
The DNA here is from genome assembly GCA_046589675.1 of Usitatibacteraceae bacterium. Taxonomy (GTDB): domain Bacteria; phylum Pseudomonadota; class Gammaproteobacteria; order Burkholderiales; family Usitatibacteraceae; genus UKL13-2. The sequence goes on along the minus strand of JBKJVA010000223.1, from coordinate 4,962 downwards.
GCTGAATGGTCACGTTAATACCGTGTAATACCGGCGTCTCAACCTCCGCACTGAAGTAGCTTTTGCGGACATCGGTGAGCTCAATCAGCACAGCCGATTTTCCTTGGGGTTTCAAGACGGCATTCATGACCAGTGTTACTTTTTCGCGGTCTTGTCTTGCAAATCGCGGATCACCAATTCGTCACCGGGTTTGATATCGCCGGAAATCATTTCCGTGAACTGGTTGCTGGCTACGCCGGTGCGAATTTCGATTGGCACTAATTCGTTTTTGTCGTTAATTTTGTAAACACGTGCCGGTGGTCGCCGCACGCGGGCACCGCCGTCGACACTTGCCGCGCTGTCCGTTTTGGCACTTTCTTTTGGCGCGTCGGTAGGCCCCATTGAAGCCTTGCCATCCACAGCCTTTTTCTTGTTCATATCTTTCTTGGCAGACTTCTTGTCATCTTTGTCGTCCTTGGTCGGCTTGAAACGCAGCGCCCCGTTAGGAATACGCACCACATCATCGCGCTTATTGGCTACGAAACTTACCTGCGCGGTCATACCCGGCTTCAACAAGCTGCCCTCGTTGTTCACATCGACAACCACGTTATAGGTCACCACATTCTGCTGAATGGTGGGGTTCAGGCGTACCAGCCGAATCTTTCCCTGGAAGTCGCGTTCCGGGTAGGCGTCGACCGTAAAGCGCACCGGCATGCCCTGGCGTACGCTGCCCACATCGGCTTCGGCGACGCTGGTATCAATTTGCATTTCCTCCAGATTCTTGGCGATCTGAAAAAGCGTTGGTGTACTGAAACTCGCCGCAACTGTCTGACCGACATCTATTTTTCGGTCAATCACGATGCCGTCGATCGGCGAACGAATGATGGTGTAGCTCAGGTTGGTTTTCTCACGGTCAAGTTGAGATTTCACCTGTGCAACGGTGGCATTGGCGACATCGAGTTCCTTGGTATTTTGCTCAAGGGTCTGAGAACTGATAAAGCCTTTTGTCACCAGATCACGATTTCGCTTCAAGGTACTCTCGGCCAGTCTCGCTGTGGCCTCGGCTGAACGCAAGCTGGCGTCAATCTGGGCAAGATTCGCCTTGATGAGGGCAGGGTCCAGTTCCAGCAGCACCTGCTTTGCTTTCACCGTGTTATTGAAGTCGGTATAGAGCTTGATCACCGTTCCCGAAACCTGCGTGCCGACGCTTACCACCGTGACCGGATTTAGTGTTCCATTGGCCGTGATCCGTTGTATTACCGCACCACGATCTACCGCGACGGTACGATAACGCTCGGCCTTGCTTTCTTCTGCTTTCTTTTGAAAATAAATACCGGTGACAACGATGCCCACCAGCAGGGTCAGGGGAATAATGATTTTGGCGCGAAATAGATAACGCGGGAAAGCCATGGGTGCATCACTTTTATTGGAATTTTGTGGAGGTGCGTATTCTAGCGTAGCGCCGTTCGACAGGTTGCTAGCGTTGCACTGCTAATGTACGTGTGGGCAGCCCATTGGAAACGAATGCATGGAAGTACTCGAGATTATTCAATTCTTCTGATCCGAGCGCGAATGGCTCCGCGCCGCTACGCAGCATGCATCGCTGAAACTGCATCTGCAAGGTGAGAACCTGCCCGCCAGGTTGAATCCGGGGCCAGGTCACGGCCTGACCGACCACCGCAGACAGGCCCTGCTGGCCGAATATATTGCCGGCATTTTGCACATGACAAGAGGCGCACGCGACGTCTTGCTGGCCAATGCGGCGTTGAAACAGCGCGCGGCCGGCATCAAATTTTTCTCGCGCCTGACTCGTCGCAACGCGCACCATCAGTCGCTGCCCGTCTGAGAGGCTTTTAAAATGTGCGCTGAGCGGACCCATGACGACGGAATTGGCGGCCTCGATCTCCGCTTCACCGTGCAGCGTCAAGCATCGGTTGATGGCCATTTCCACCGTCACGACTTGCCTGGCTTTTGGTTCGAACTGCGGATAGGTTGCCGACACACGTTTGCCGGCATTTGGAAAGCAGTTGGCGAGTGATTTCCCGTTTCTGAATTTACGGTCCCATGCCTTTTTGCCGATCGCCAGTATGTCCGCGCTGTTGGTTGCATTGTCGGCGTTGAGCGGTATCGCCTGAACAGCGGTGGCAGGATTATTTGCACCCAGCACCCAATCGTTGGGAGTGCTTCCCGGAAGTCGCTTCTGCAGCACTTGAATCAGTGCCTGGCGTTGCTGGTCGGGGGTCGGCGCGCTCTGCGCACGCGAACTCAACGGCAGCAGGCTCATGCCAAGTGCACAGGCAAGCGCAGAAAAGACCACAAAAGAGTTATAGCGTTTCAAGATAAGCCACGATGGCATCGATTTCAGCTTCCGTCAGGATGTGGTGTTTACCGTAAGGCGGCATGATGGTCGCCGGGTTGGTCTTGCTTAAATCGCGGACCGCATCGCGCAATCGCAGGCGGTCCGCTGGGGTCGGATATTTCTGTTTAATCGACTCCAGCGCCGGGCCGATGCTGGATGCGCTTTTCAGCGAAGCGTCTGTTGGCGTTTTGTGGCAAGCGATGCAATTACCCTTGCGTTCCTCGATAAACAGTGCGCGACCATTTTGCGAAGTCGTTTGCGCCATCGCCTGTGCGAAGCTGACAGCGACGCACAGTCCAACGATCAGGCGAGCGCAACTAGCGCAACTGATAGGCCGCACAAACCGCACCATTACCATGTCCGAATTTCCGCCATTGGCCAATTCACGGTTGGCGCGGGCGTGTTACTGACGTCAATGGTGACGATATGGGCAAAACCAAACGAGGCGCAGGGCGGGAGGTATCAGGCGGGTCATCACGATCATCATCGCGTTCGCGTTTTTCACTTTTTTCACCCGGCATCAGCGGACGATTTCGAAACGCCACACGCATTTCGCGCAGACGCGCTTCTGCACTCGAGCTTTCATAAAAATCGCCGTCCTTTGCTTTGACCGCAATTTGCAGTTGTTCCACCGCACCGATCAAATTACCGCGCCGAAAATAGGCTTCGCCAATCGCCCGATGCTGCGCCAATTTTTTATTCTTTTTTTCGTAGCCCTTGGCCGCCAACTCAAACAATCTGGGATCATCCTGAATATTTTTGAGCCGTTCATTTATCTGCAATAGTGCAGCGTCCGTCTGGCCCGATTCGTACAACGCTTCGACATTGCCGTAGAACAAGGCCCGATGTTGCGGAAATGTCTGCATGGCTGCACCATAGAGTTTCAGCGCATCGGTCCATTGGCGCTGTCCTGCCTTGATTTCGGCAGCGAGGTTTTCGATCCATGGGTGGAGGGTGTTGGTGCCACCTCGAATGCTGTTGAGTTCCTTTTCAGCATTGGCAAAATCGCGGGTGCGCGTGAGCGCCAGCGCAAGCCCATAAACATCGGCACGGTTACGCAGAATGGTGCGCTGTGAGATTGCTTCGCGAAAAAATCCGCTTGAGTCTCCGCCGCCCATACTCATCACCCGCAGTTTTGCCTGAGCAAAGCGGTAATCCTGGCTATCCGGAATCGATCGCTTGCTCGCCGCACCCATCTGCTCGAGACGATTCTGCATGTCGGCAATGCGCTCGGTGGTGAGAGGATGGGAACGCAGATAGCCAGGTGCTTTTCCGTCGTTGTGACGATTGGCCAGAAGCAGGCGCTCGAAGAAGCCCACCATGCCGCGCGGGTCAAAACCCGCACCGACCATCGTTTGAATGCCAAGCCGGTCGGCTTCGCTTTCAAATTCACGGCTGTAGTCGAGCTGATTCTGATAACCAATCGCGGCAGAGGTGGCCAACGCTGCTTCGGTTGCCTGTGCCGCCGATGGCGAGTTCGACCGCGCCGCCAGAATCGCGGCTGCTAGGCCCAGCAGTTGTACCGGCAATCCTTTACGCTGCACGTCCGCACCGCGTGACTGATGTCGCTGCAGTATGTGCGATAGTTCGTGTCCCAACACACCGGCGAGTTCCGATTCGGTGGTGGTGGAAAGCAACAGTCCGGAGTGGATGCCGATAAATCCGCCAAGCAGTGCGAAGGCATTGATCGATTCATCGTTGAGCACAAAAAACTCGAAATCGCGGCGGTTGTCGTTGGTCGCACTGCGAGTCGCACCGACCAGCCTGGACCCGATGGCGGTGATGTAATCCTGAATCTCGGCGTCTTCCACAAAGGCGCGATCAGCTCGTACTTCCAGCATAATGCGTTTGCCGATGGCGCGCTCCTGAGGTGCGGAAAGTACCGCATCGGAAGCATCGCCTAATTCGGGCAAGCCGTTAGCCATCACTGCGCCGGGCAGTGCAATATAGGCGCTCAATGTGATTGCGACGGTAATTCGTTTCAGGCAATACGGCATGGGCATTGGGGTGACGTCTCGCTAACTCTCTGGCGCATTTACCGAGCACTTGGAAGAGCGCTCAGCCGCGCAGGTGGTTCAATCTGATTTGACGGCCCGAACACGACACGCAGATTGAAGGCACGAATACGCAAAGCTTTTAGGTACCGTTAAATACGAACAGTTCCCTTAAAATCCGTAAGGAATTGTACCAATGGAAGGCGGCATAATCGCAATATGAACAAATTGAACCACTTTGATGAAAACGGCCAGGCACATATGGTGGATGTAGGCGCGAAGCCTGAAACCCACCGCGTCGCGACCGCAGCCGGACGCATTACGATGCTGCCTGCAACTTTTGCGTTAATTCGTTCTGGGTCCGCTAAAAAAGGCGATGTGCTCGGCATCGCGCGGATAGCTGCGATTCAGGGCGCCAAGCGCACGCCGGATTTGATCCCGCTGGCACACCCGCTCATTATCAACAAAGTAGTTGTGGACTTTCAGATTGATGTTGCGACATCGAGCATCGAGTGCCGTGCCACCGTGGAGACTTTCGGTCGCACCGGCGTAGAAATGGAAGCGCTGATGGCTGTCAACGCTGGCCTGTTGACCATTTACGATATGGTTAAGGCGGCGGATAGAGGCATG
>JBKJVA010000117.1:0-2833 GCA_046589675.1 Usitatibacteraceae bacterium | reverse complement strand
TGGGCGCAGCCGATTGATCGTGAAGTTTGAGTTCTGCAGGATTCTGCTTTTTATCCCACCACGTTGCGCGATTGGTTTTCTGCAGCTCCACTAGTTCCGGTTGGTTTTCCATCAAGTCGCGAATAAATTTGGTGATATCTGATTCGTACATGGTCAATTCCACAGCAGAGTGATGGACTTCATCTTATCATTGCGCTGGGCTGCCAGGTTAGCGAACTTGGCATGGGCCTTACTAAATTTTGTTGCGATCACATGAAAAACGACAGTACATTAAACGCCAAGCCGCGCATGCAACTGCGCTACCCGCGATCCTTTCTGGGTTTGCTGCTGGTGGGCTTTGCCATTGTTGCGCTGCCATTGATTGCGGGGCTGATGTCGAACGCGTTTTCGATTGAGCGATTAGCGGCGCAAAGCCAGCAGGCGGTATTCAACGCCACCGTCGCGACGCGAAACGCCCGGCAACTTTCGACGGTGGCGGTGCCGATGGAGCGTTCTGCGCGTTTGTATGCCGCCTCGGGAGACCGCAGTCTGATCGACGCTTACAAACAATCGCGCGGCAGTTTTCTAAAATTTCTTGGTGAATTTGTTGCCTTGCCTTTGGCATCCGAAACGCAAGCCGCAGCGAACCTGGTGCAACAAAAAGAGGCCGGCATTTTTAAACAGCTTACTGAAATGCCGCCCTCGCAGACGCTTGGAAAACAGCTCGAGAGTGATTTCGCCGATCTCGCAATGCGCATTCACGCCTTGAACACGCTGGCCGACCAATTGATTGATCAGGAAGTTGCCGCATTGAAAAGCGCTGCGGCAAAGTCACGCAACCAGGTCATCTGGCAATTGCTGGCCATGATTCCTTCTGCACTGCTGATAATCGCCGGCTTCACATATCTGCTGGCACGACCGATTCGCGATCTTGATGACGCCATCCATCGCCTGGGCGAGGGAAAGTTAGCCCAGCGTATACATGTCAGTGGGCCGCGCGATATCGAAATGCTCGGTGAACAACTCGATTGGTTGCGTCAGCGTTTGATCTCGCTCGAAGACCAGAAAACGCGTTTTTTTCAGCATGTGTCGCATGAGCTCAAAACACCGCTGATGGCCATGCGCGAAGGATCCGATCTGCTGAGTAGTGAAGTAGTGGGCAAGCTAACCGATGAGCAGCGCGAGGTTGCCAATATTCTCAAACAGAATTCACTAACGCTTGAAAACCTGATTCAGGATTTGTTGACCTATTCACAAACGCAGTCCTCGGACCGGCTGGGCAGAAAGTCCACACTCGACATCAAGCCACTGCAATTGAGAGACCTCATCGATCAGGCAATCAACGCGCAAAGACTTGCCATCGCTGCGAAATCAATCACCGTGAAACGCGAATGCGAAAAAATTTCAGCGCAGGGCGATGCGGAAAAATTGCGGGTTGTCATCGACAACCTGATGTCGAATGCCATCAAGTATTCGCCCCTGGGCGGCACCATCGTCGTGCGGCTGGGCAAACACAAAGAGCATGCGGTGATTGAAGTGATCGATAGCGGTCCCGGCATTGCGGTGGAAGATCGCGATCGAATATTTGATCCTTTTTACCGTGGCAGGCATTCGGCAATGTCGGCCGTCAAAGGCACCGGACTGGGGCTGGCGATCGTGCGTGATTATGTCGAGTTACACCAGGGCACGGTAAAAGCGCTCGCTGCGGCAGGGGCGCATTTTCGCGTGATTCTGCCAAAACTTTCCGCTTCTTCGTGATGGAAACTGCATGAAGTCAATTTCCACACGGATGCTTTCAACGATGAGTTTGCCGTGAGCAGCCCACCCATGCAAAATCTGTTGCTGGTAGACGACGATCATGATCTGTTGAAGTTGCTATCGATACGGCTCAAAGCGAGCGGGTATCGGGCGACGACCGCCACCAGTGGCGAGCAAGCGCTGTCAATGATTGCTGCTGAACGGCCGGATCTGGTGATCACAGACCTGCGTATGGCGGGCCTCGATGGCATGGCCCTGTTTCATGAAATTGAACGCCGCCACACTGGTCTGCCGGTTATTATCCTTACCGCGCACGGCACCATCCCCGACGCCGTCGCCGCGACGCGTCAAGGTGTGTTTGGCTACATCACCAAGCCTTATGACGCCAACGAATTGCTGGCGCAAATACGCCGTGCACTTTCGCTGCACGGCAGAATGGGCGCGTCGATTTCAGCGGCTGGTGCGAGGCTGGCGTCGGGCAAATCCGACCGAGCCTGGCGTAGTGAGATTGTCACCAGAAGTGATGCGATGGAAGAGCTGTTGTTACGTGCGGAGCGCATTGCACACGGCGACGCAAGTGTGTTGATCCAGGGTGAAAGCGGCACCGGCAAGGAACTGCTGGCGCGGGCCTTGCACCGCGCCAGTCGCCGCGCCGATGGCCCTTTCGTTGCTATTAACTGTGGTGCCATTCCCGAAGCGCTGCTCGAATCCGAACTGTTCGGCCACAAGAAGGGGGCATTTACCGGTGCCACGTCGGACCATCCTGGATTGTTCGTTGAAGCGCATTCCGGCACGCTGCTGCTTGATGAGATTGGCGATATGCCCTTGGCATTGCAGGTGAAGCTTCTGCGGGTTCTTGAAGCGCGCGAAATCCGCGCTGTCGGCTCCACCAAGACCATTCCAATTGATGTTCGCGTTATCTCGGCCAGCCACCACGACCTGAACCTCGCCAAATCAAGTGGTGATTTTCGCGAAGATTTGTATTATCGATTGAATGTTGTCACGCTCAAGTTGCCCGCGTTGCGCGAACGCCGCGAAGACATCCCCCTGCTTGTGTCGCATTTCCTCAAAGAACTCTCCACGCGGTATGAGAAAA
>JBKJVA010000364.1:0-3878 GCA_046589675.1 Usitatibacteraceae bacterium | reverse complement strand
GGGATTAACGGCCAAGCCGCAATCGATGGCCGCCACGACCCGCCGGACCTTGATCTGGCCTTTATCCACCGACACTTCGGCAACCTCAGCGCATACCGTTCCGAAGCTCTCATGCACAGCGATTCCCCGCGCCACGCCGTTCGGCAACGGCGAACCCCAGCCAGCCTTTTCCGCGGCCAGTGCCAGCACGGTGGCAATGCGCGGATGTTTGGCAAGGTGATCTCGGCGAAACGCAACCGGATCCTTGCCTGCCGCCTTGGCAAGGTCGTCCATCATCGTTTCCATCACAAATGCCGTGTGCGTATGGCCCACAGATCGCCACCACAGCCCGGGAACACCGGTTCGGGTGGTGTGCAGACTGGTCTGCATATTCGGAATATCGTACGGCGTGTCGGCCACACCCTCAACACTGGTCGAGTCAATGCCGCCCTTGACCATCATGGGCTCGAATGCGGTGCCTTCAATAATCGACTGACCGACAATGGTGTGATCCCAGCCGATAATTTTGCCGGCGGCATCGACACCAGCATTGACGCGATGCACATACATCGGCCGGTAGTAGCCCCCCTTTATATCGTCCTCTCGCGTCCAGACGGTCTTGACCGGGACCTTTGCGTCGGGGGCAATTTCTACCGCTTCGATCACGTAATCGGACGCAGGATTGGCGCGACGTCCGAAGCCGCCACCGGCAATCATGGTGTTCAGTTTGACCTGCTCCGGTTTCAAGCCGACCGTCTTCGCCGCCGCTCCCTGATCGACCGTTTGAAATTGCGACCCGACCCAGATTTCGCAGCTATCCTTCTTGACGCTAACGGTGCAATTCAAGGGCTCCATCGGCGCATGCGCGAGATACGGTACCTCATACTCGGCGGTCACCGTTTTGGCGGCGGTCTTTAAACCCTCGATGTTGCCCGGCTTGGCGACGATGCCGGTCTTTTGCGCGAGTTCACGGTAAGCTTTCTTCAGGTCTGCGGTATCCGCCTTCGAACCCGGCCCCAAATCCCATTCAACCGTCAGCAGATCGCGTCCCCGCTTGGCGGCCCAGAAGTTCTTGGCGACTACGGCGACCCCGTTGGAGGTCTGAATGACGTGGGTGACGCCGGGCACGCCCTTTACCTTGCTTGCATCAAAGCGTTTTACCCTTGCGCCAAAAATCGGCGGATGCATGACTACTGCCGTATGCAAGTTCGGCACTTGCCTGAGCGTGACATCGAGTCCAAATATTGCGCTACCGTCAATTTTGCCAGGCGCGTCAACCCGCCGTGTCGGCTTGCCGATGATCTTGAAATCCTTGGGATCTTTCAGTTTAATGTTTACGGGTACCGCGAGTGTATTTGCCGTGTCGGCGAGCGTGCCATAACCAGCCTTTTGCCCGGCCGGCCCAATCACAAACCCATTGTCCGTGCGGCATTTGGCCGCATCGACTTTCCATTTGCTAGCGGCTGCAGAGATGAGCATGGCGCGGGCACCAGCACCCACCGTGCGCATTTGCATCCAGGAGTTGGCAACAGATGAAGAGCCGCCGGTCATTTGCATTCCAAACATGGTGTGCGCGAACTGCGGCGCAGCGGGGGCCATTTCAGCGCGTACTTTGGTCCAGTCGCAATCGAGCTCTTCGGCGACCAGCATGGGCAGCGAGGTCATGACACCCTGACCAAATTCGAGATGTTTTACCTGCACCGTCACTGAACCATCGCGGGCGATGCGCAAAAAAGCATTCGGTGCCACGTTCGCTGTTGGCGCGCTTTGTGCGATTGCCATCTTGTTGCCAACGGGAAGCGTGAAGCCGATCACCAGTCCACCTGTAGCGGCCGCGGAGGCTTTGAGAAATTGACGGCGCTTCATAGGCGAGGCAACAGTTTCGAAAAGTTGTTTCATGGTGATCCCTTAAGCTTTGGCTTTGATGGCGGGAATGCTCGGCTTGCCCGCAGCGCCACTGGAAGCGACCTTGATGGCAGCCCGAACCCGATTGTAAGTTCCACAACGGCAGATATTGCCAGCCATCGCGTCGTCGATTTGTGTATCGGTCGGATTCTTTATTTTGCTCAGTAGCGCCGTCGCCGACATGATCTGACCAGACTGGCAGTAACCGCACTGCACAACATCCTCTGAAATCCACGCAGCCTGTACCTTTTTACCGATTGGCGTAGAGCCAATTGTTTCGATGGTCGTGACGCGCTTGCCGGCAACTGCGGACAACGGCGTCGAACAGGAGCGTACCTGCTCGCCATTTACGTGCACGGTACAGGCACCGCACAGCGCCATCCCGCAACCATATTTTGTGCCGGTCAACTGCAGGTTATCGCGTAAAAACCAAAGCAGTGGCGTATCGACGGCAACGTCGGTTTCGACCCCTTCGCCATTAACAGTAATGCGGATCATGGTTATTCCTGGTGAATTGAAAATAGTTTGATTGCAGCGAGTGACGCGGCTACAACATTGGAGGACTTCACGAAAAATTTTACATTGAAAACGACTAACTTTCACTGGGAAAACATGACGGTACGATGGGAAAAATCAATAGCGGTTGATACTTAAGTTGTCAAAAGCGAACCGGCATTTTGCACGATACACGAATATGGAATGACAACACCAGTATTGGCGGGCGTCTCAGAGCATAAATGCCCGTAAACAGCCGCCAATGCTAGTCTCTTTACCGATCTGGACCTTGACGCGCAACTCGCGAAATTCGAGTCGAGCCAAAACTTCAACCTGTTCGATGTGGGTGCCCTGCTCTTCGCTGGCCCCGTCGGATTGGCAGTCACCAAGGGTTATGAGTTCGCCGACCTGGGCACGAAATCCAAAGGCAGCACGCAAATTCGCTCTGTTGTTTCCAAATGGAAGGTGGAAAAAGGTGTAGCCCAGGCCACCGATGTGGCACTGGCAACCAATGCAAACCGTATCGCCGTGCAAGGCGGTCTTGATTTTGTTACCGATCAATATCGTGATATCACGGTAGCGTTGCTAGATGCGAATGGTTGCGCCAAGGCGCGTCAGAAAATCAGCGGCCCTTTCACTAAACCAAACATCGACAAATCCAGTTTTCTGGTGCCCGTTGGACCGCTATTGAGACTGCTGGAAAAGGCCAAGACCTTTATCGCCGGCCCGGCGGACACATGCGAAGTTTTTTACAATGGCTCGGTGGCAGCGGTGAAATAGAAGTCGCTGCGTATACAGGCGTGCGACCAGTTCAGCGGTTAATCCGGCTGTCGGTATCCATCCTCTATCCACGCAAGCGCACTCACCTCGCTCAGCTTGAACGACGACGCTACGCGCAATTTTGCCAATGGCGGATCGTCGCGTTTGCGCGCTTCATACGCCGTCAGCAGCGCATACGGGTGCTCGTCGTCAGGAATAATATCGAGCGTCACGGTGACGGTCGCATCGCCGCTGACCACGACAACTTTTTTATGCAAGGTGGCGTGCAGGTGTTGTTCATGCCTGCGCCGAACTTCATAGGCGGTCTTGACGAGGGTGTGGAACGCGGTGGCATCCAGGGGCTTGGGATTCTTTTTATCGCGCCCCATCGTCCATGGGCCGACCAACGCAGGTTCCGGTTCGCCGTCTTTGGTCATCTCCACGGCCCAGCCATCGTCATCTTCGTTTTTGATCACCCGCGCTGACCAGCCATCGTCGCGCCAATGACGCGGGTCCTGGGGCAATTTTGGGACACTGATTGCGTTATCGGTCATTTTCGATTCATTTGTTTTGATAGGTGCGACAGGGTTATCGGACGCGTCCTCGCGACGAAAATTGTCAACGTGTGGATCGTTGGCGCTGCGTATGGCCAGGTTACCGGCCGTCGGCTTCTATTTTTGGCAATTCAGCGGCGATCAGCTTGAGACCGGCACGCAGCAGATCGTCGTAGCGCTTGCGTT
>JBKJVA010000035.1:0-3328 GCA_046589675.1 Usitatibacteraceae bacterium | reverse complement strand
GAGATCGACGCAAAATGTACAGTATCACCACGCCGATTACGACGAAGCGCTGGCCGACAACGATAAGGCCGCTGAGCAAGTAGCGGCGCAACCGTATGTTCGTAACGACATCAAGGTTGGTCGTAATGAGCCATGCTGGTGCGGATCAGGAAAGAAATTCAAGCACTGTCATGGGAAGCTAACCTGACGGGGTGCGATACAAAGTTATGCGGCGCAATTTGGATGCTGATTAAGTCGAGTGGAGCGCGCATTGCACGTAATTGCACGAACCTACGCTCAATGTCATTTCTCCCTTCGGTCGAAATGACAGAACTTTAAAACAGGGAACTTCTATTAACCTCAAAAGTTCGTCATTCCAGCGTAGGCTGGAATCCAGTCCATCGTATTTTCAAGCACTTGGACGGACTAGGTCCCAGCCTGCGCTGGGACGACGGGGTTATTAGAAGTTCCCAACAGCGTTGACCGCCATTCGGTGCGACGTTTCAGCCATAAGTTGATGTGAAGCCGCACCAGTGCTAGAGTTTGACCAAATTTCGAACTGCCTCCGCCAGCAGGAAAAGCATTTGACGGATGATAAAGTCGCCAGAGTGAAGGCTGCTATCCGCTTGAACGCTGAACACACCTTACAAGCCCAACCTCATGTCCACATTCAACGATGCACTGAAAGTATTTGAAACGAAGGATGCGGCTAGCTATGCAGGCGCGCTATTTCAGGAATCATTCAATAGCCCTTTCCCTGTGCCGACTGCATACCGCATTCTCGACACGCAAATCCAGCCCGCAGACTGGCGACAGTTTGTCGCGATCTATACATGGCCGGACGGCATCAGCGAATGCGTCGGATTCTGCAATTGGATCCGATATAAGGATGTGTATCTGGAAGGTGGGCTCGCGGTGCAGAAAAATTTCTATCGTCGTTTGCCAAAGCCGCATTATGCCGAATGCGCCGCACGTGGCGGCATCGCGCAAATGGTGATGGAAGCGGCCGCAACCCAACTGACCGACTGTGCGGCCTGGTTTGGCTATTGCGGTGACGCGAAGGCGCTGCGAGTCGATTTACGGGTGGGTTACGTCCGCACCAAACATCCGTACCTGATTGTGAAGTGGATGCGAACATTGACGGAGCCGGATAAGCAGGTCTGGATTGACGACGTCACGAGGATAGGACCGTTCTAGCACACACGGCTGATACCGGCAAACGTGTCTGTGCCCGCAGACTGGTGCAGCCACGTTTTCGGCAACCATCCCGCATCTTTCATCGATTGCAAGCGGCTTGCCAGTTGCAAATTCAACTCACCGTATGTACGTCCCTATTGGCTTTATTTTTAAACAAGCTGAAGCACTAAAATAACCACATGGCCAGCGTCCCCATTCTCACTTACCACTCGTTGAACATCGACGGGAATGACTACCTTGGCAACGATCACGTCGCGTTTAGGCAAGATCTGGAGTTGCTCACTGCGCTTGGCTGGCACATTATTCCGTTGACTGAACTTGTGCGGTCACTAATTGAGCAAAATACAGTCTGGCCGGACAAAGCCGCGGTGATTACGTTCGACGACGGCACCAATTTCGACTACGAAGATTTGCCGCATCCCTCAGCCGGGATGCAGCGAGGCATGCTTAATATCATGCGTGATTTCACGGTCGAAAATCCTCGCGCGCAGCCGACCATGCACGCCACTGCTTTTGTGATTGCCTCGCCGGCCGCGCGCGAAACCATGGACCGGACTTGCATTCTTGGGCGCGGATGGATGAGCGATCAATGGTGGCTATCGGCGGTGGCGTCTGGCTTTTTCCATATCGCCAATCATAGCTGGGATCATTGCCACGACTCGTTGCCAAAAATTGCCCAACGCAACCAATTGAAGGGCACGTTCGTCGGTGTCGATACGCGCGGGGATGCCGATGCCCAGATCAAAGTTGCCGCAGAAGTTATCAATAAAATCGCCCCGAATCCCGGTGCGGGTTTGTTTGCGTTCCCCTATGGACACGCGAACCCCTACTTGCTTGAAGAATATTTGCCCCAACAGGCCAAAGCTGGCGGCGGTCAATTTGTGCGCGCCGCTTTTTCAACCGAACCGGCACCCGTTTCTCGCGACACAAATCGATGGTGGATACCGCGCTACGTTTGCGGGCATCACTGGAAATCAACCGACGAGCTTAAGGCGATTTTGCGCGATGCGACCTGACCAGATCAAATGAACGCTATGCACAGCAAAGATTCGATGCTTATCCGCGCGCAGGAAATAGAGACCAACCAGCCTGCGGAGGCCGCTCAACTATTCACCAGCGTGCTCGCACTCGATCCCGCCAACCTCACTGCACACAATGCGCTGGAGCGTTTGCAGGCACCGCAACGCTATGGTCGCTGGATGCTGGTCAATTGCGTGATCGATCCGCGCGACGATATCTTTCGCTTTTTTGCCAATCACGAGATCGCTAAAAATCCTATCCGCGAATACCTTTCCGATGGCTGGCGCACGCTTTCTGAGTTAATGTTGCTGCTCGAAGCCGTGGACAAACCATTGTCGAAGACCGCAAGCGTACTCGAATTCGCCGCTGGGTTCGGCCGCTTCACCCGTCATCTTGCCAAGGTATTGCCAGGCCGCGTAACGTGTACCGACGTGATGCCCGGCAGCGTTGAATTTTTGCAAGAGCAATTTGGCGTGGCGGCCTTTGCATCGTCCCACGACCCCGAGAAAGTCCTTCACCCCGTGCAGTACGATCTGGTGTTTGTGCTGTCGATGTTCACCCATTTGCCGACCCACATGTGGAGTCCGTGGTTGCGCGCATTTCGGAGGCTGGTCAAACCAGGCGGCCTGCTCGTATTCAGCGTGCATAACGAAGACGTCGCCACGGAAATCGGTATCAACTTCGCAGCAGACGGGACGCACTTTATCGCCAGCAGTGAATCGCCGTCGATCGATGCCAAAACCTATGGCACCACCTTTACGACGAAAAAATTTGTTGAAGATGCTGTTAGCAGCGTGTTTGGTACCCAGCCTCTTCACTACAAACCGCAAGGTTTCTGGAATGGGCAGGATGGGGTGGTGGTGCGCGTTTAGTTTACCCAGTCGCTACAGCAGCGAAGTATCTTCATCCGTATAGGCCGGATGACACACGCAAAGATTTATCACGTCACGCACGGCGAGGGAACCATGCGGATGGGAACAGTCGAGTTCAATATTCGCCGCGGCGACACCATCACCATTGCGCCCGGCACCCCGCATAACGTCACCAACACCGGCGACCAGCCTTTGAAAATTCTTTGCGTGTGTCATCCGGCCTATACGGATGAAGATACTTCGCTGCTGTAGCGACTGGG
>JBKJVA010000161.1:0-5033 GCA_046589675.1 Usitatibacteraceae bacterium | reverse complement strand
GCCCAAAGCGATCAGGGAAACGCTGGAAGGCTTGAAGGATGCGGACGGCAAGCCGGTTGAGGTCGGTATCTTCGCCGCCGTGCCGTATTGTGTTGACCTGATTGGTGGGCCATATCTCGAAACGAATGATGAAGTAATCAAGGCGTTTCGGCCCAAAAATGCCATCAGGAATGTCAGAGAATAAATAGTCATGAAAATAATTGAACACATCGAACTCGTCACCGGCGCAGATCCCAAGGGTACTGTTATCTGGATGCACGGCCTGGGTGCCGACTGCTGGGACTTTGTTTCTGTCGTCAAGGAACTTGGTCTTCCCGCCGACTTGTCGTTACGATTCATCTTTCCACAGGCACCGTCTCGCGCCATTACGATCAATAATGGGCAAGTCATGCCCGGCTGGTACGACATTTCGATGACGGAATTGCATCGCAAGCCCGATGAAGCCGGCGTGCGCCAATCTCAAGCCAGCATCGATCAGCTAATTGCGCGCGAAATCAGTCGGGGTATCGCGGCCGAGAAGATCATTCTTGCCGGGTTTTCGCAGGGCGGCGCCATCGCCCTGCAAGTCGGTCTGCGTCATCGTGAATCGTTGGGCGGGATACTGGCGTTGTCTACATATCTGACGCTGGACGACTCGTTAGCGGTCGAGGCCACTATTGCCAACGCCAACATCCCGATCCTGATGGCGCATGGCACCCAAGACCCACTGATCCCACTTTCGCTGGCGCACGCTTCAAAGGCGAAAATGGAAGCGCGCGGTTTCAAGATCGAGTGGCGGGAATATCCGATGCCGCATTCGGTTTGCATGGAAGAAATTGAAGATATTGGCGTCTGGATTCAGGCACGCTTCAAGTCGCGCATTCTACTGGCTTAAGGATAGTATCCAA
This sequence comes from Usitatibacteraceae bacterium, assembly GCA_046589675.1. Classification (GTDB taxonomy): domain Bacteria; phylum Pseudomonadota; class Gammaproteobacteria; order Burkholderiales; family Usitatibacteraceae; genus UKL13-2. The sequence goes on along the minus strand of JBKJVA010000161.1, from coordinate 4,146 downwards.
CAAGGTCATTCATGGACGCGGACTTTGAACGTAAAATGCTTGTAACGCCGCGCCTGGACTCGACTTTCACTTGAAAATTTTGCGCAGCACCGCCAATAGCGGTGCCGGGAGTGCCTGTGGCTTCAATGTCATTCGATCGACATATACATGCACGAAGTGCCCCTGTGCCACGGCCTCGTTAGCGCCGCTCGGAAACAACGCCACTTCGTAGCGCACGCTCGAATTGCCGATTCGCGCAACCCGCAAGCCAGCATCGATTTTGTCGGGAAACGCAATGGAGGCGAAGTAGCTGCAGCCAGTCTCCACTACCAAACCAATCACCGGGCTGTTAACGATATCGAGGACGCCTTGTGAAATCAGATACTCGTTCACTACTGTGTCGAACCAGGAATAGTAGACAACATTGTTGACATGCCCATACACGTCGTTGTCCATCCAGCGTGTCGCAATGGGCAGAAAATGCTGGTACGCATGCCGCAGGTGCGGCACGGCCTTTGATGCTGGCAGAGCGGGCGTGTTCACAGCTTGGTAATGTCCATCGTATGGGTTTTTCCAGGATCGAACGCATGGTAAGAAATGACGGTCGGTAACGGTGAGGCGGCAGGATCAAAAAAGATGGCAATTTCTTCGCGCCGCTTCATGGTGTCTTCATAGCCCATTTTTATCAGCGCGTTGCAGTAACGGTGATCGAATAGCATATAACTGGCCAGCGCCGCGCCGCCGCGCCGCATGGCACCGATGGAGCGCATCAACAGTCGCGTCGTCCATGGCAGATCGCCCACATGCTTGAACGCCAGCGTTTCGAGTGGCTCATTCGGACACGCTACGCACACATCAACGTGATGCAGATTCATGCCCGATTTCTTCAGTCGTTCCGTATCGACGACTGTCAACGTTGCGTTGACGCGCAGCAGTAACTCGATATCGACGGCGAGGGTATCAAGAAAAATCGATGACATGGCGTGGCCGGCAATTTGTGCCAGCGACGGATAGAGTTCACCGCGGATACGCTCGGGCATATCCTTGACCAGCTTGGCCGTACCCACCACAAACACGCGTATTGCACCGAGATGCAAGGCCGGGCTGACCGGTGCCATCTGGCGGATGGAGCCATCGCCAAAATACTCGCGATTGATTTTAGTGGCCGGAAATGCGAACGGAATAGCCGAGGATGCCATCAGGTGTTCGGCGCGCAACTGACTGACGCGGATGCCCACGCGCTGCGAACGCCGCCAACCCTGCACGTCAGCGGCGGCCTGGAAAAAAGCACAGTTCTGTCCGGACGTGTACCCCGATGCCGTCACCGACACCGCGCGCAATACGCCGGATTCGATATGCTTGGCGATGCGTTCAAGCGGCACATAAAGCTTGATTAAATCAAGCAGCGGCGAATTATCAAATAACGACACCTTGTGGTTTTTAGTTACCGCGCCAAACAGAAACGCGCCCAGCCATTTAGCGCTGTTTCTTGACACGCCATGGAAATCTGTCCGGTAGACCTTATCAGGCGTAAAATTTTCCCATACGTCCAACAGCGTCCGTACACCCCGCGCGAAATTGTCTGCATTGGCCGCCAGCACGGCCGCATTGATGGCACCGGCCGAGGTGCCGGTGATAATGGGAAATGGATTTTCTTCAGGGTGGCCGAGGATTTCCGAAACAGCCTTGAGCACCCCCACCTGGTAAGCAGCGCGTGCGCCGCCGCCCTGCAATACGAGTGCGATGCCCGGATGTCTTGGATTTCTGGTTGCTTTTGCAGAATCGCTCACGCGGTCGTCCCCTCCCCGCCCGTTGATACTTTTGTGCAAGTACTGCAACAACTGCAGCCTGGCAGAATCTTTATGCGCGGTCTGCCTGTGAGCCGCCCGGTGCGATGCTGACCACGTTTTTGTCGTCGGCGGGCAGCTTTGCGCCCAGCAGATTATAGACTTGCATCATGCCCTTGCCTTTAACGTCGATTTGTTGCATTTCGTCAAACGCATACCGATTATGCAGACGGCGGTAGGTAACTGCATCAACCTGGATGAGCCCAGGATGTGCCTCGGACGACATGCGCGCAGCGACATTGACAGTGTCGCCCCACAGATCGTAGCTGAATTTGCGTCGTCCAATCACGCCGGCGACGACAGCCCCTGTCGCGAGGCCCACCCGCAAACTCATCTTTTCGCCATTAGGCGCGGTATAGCGGGCGACGAAGGCCTGCATCTGTAACGCCATGTCAGCCATCGCATCGACGTATTGCGAGGTCACGTTACGAAGTCCGCCCGCAGCCATATATGCGTCGCCAATCGTCTTTATTTTCTCGATGCCGTGTTTCTCGGCCAACATATCAAACTCGGAGAAAATGTCGTTCAGCAGATGTACCGTTTCATTCGGCGACATTTCTTCCGACATGTGTGTGAAATTGACGATATCAGCGAACATGACGGTAACGTCGGCATGACCATCAGCGATATTGGTTTCCTGGCGTTTCAAGCGGATCGCGATGGGTTCCGGCAAAATATTCAGCAATAGCCGGTCGGACAGCTCCTTTTCCATTGATACGGCCCGGCCCTGCGCGTCGACTGCCTCTCGCAGCTTGATTTTTTCGCGTGAAAAATACCAAAGCAGCACATACACCATCGCCGAGATAGAAACAAAATTCAGCGCAAAAAAAACTGCAACGGTGCGCATGTCGAGTTGCTTGGTGTCCCACTGCAAAACATAATCGAACATGCCCGACATGGCCGTCATGAAAATGTACGCCACGAACCACGGCACCGATTCGCGTGTACCGAGAATGACGATGGCACCCACCGGGGCAAGTAGTGCCCACAACGACACGCCGCTGGAATTAACAAAATTCCCCATGGTCCACTGCAATACAAACGGCGTGAACAGGAATAGTGAGAGCTGCATCATACAAAACAGCGGCAGCTTGCGGGTTTTGAGGAAAAATACAATCGTGCACAGCGACGCCAGCAAAAAGACCATCGGGATGAGCGTCGAGTAACGCTGACCGAAACTCCAGTAAATGGCCAGCCATAGCATTGATGCAACCATCATCAATGCGGTGGAAAACACCAGCATGTCACCGGACAGCTTCTCCTCAGGCGACAAGCCGCGCTCGAGTGCTGTATCAAAGTCCAGAAATTTATTTGCTGTCATTCGGAGCTGATGGCTTTCTTGATTTTGTGTGAATGCGTCCGGATTGTGCAGCAAATATCATACGGCCCAAGTTGAATTACCGGGCAAAATCCAGCACGCAGATTATGCCACAACCCTTTTACGGTTCAATCGCCCATTTGCAAACCAGTGTGAACCAGCCAGCGGCTTCAACGGGTCAATACGCTAAAATGCGCGCTATCCGCAAAATTCACTGGAGTAGAACATGTCGATGTCCGACCGCGACGGCTTAATTTGGTACGACGGCAAGCTGGTGCCTTGGCGCGACGCCACCACCCATGTGTTGACACACTCCTTGCATTACGGACTGGCGGTATTCGAAGGTGTGCGCGCCTATAAGACAGATGCAAGCTCCAATCTCGGCACCGCCATATTCCGTCTGAAAGAACATACCCGGCGGCTGTTCAATTCAGCCAAGATCTATCAAATGCCCATGCCATTTGGCCAGGACGAGATCATGGAAGCGCAACGCGAAGTGGTGCGTGTCAATAATCTTGAAAGCTGTTATTTGCGCCCGCTGGCGTTTTATGGCTCTGAAAAGATGGGGGTATCTCCCAAAGGTGCCAAGGTTCACATCACCATCGCCGCGTGGCCGTGGGGCGCGTATCTGGGTGAAGATGGCCTGAAAAAGGGCATTCGTGTGAAGACGTCCTCGTTTGCGCGCCACCATGTAAACGTGACCATGGCCCGCGCCAAAGTGTCATCGACCTATGCCAATTCAATCCTCGCCAATAACGAAGCCACTGATCACGGCTACGATGAAGCGTTACTGCTCGATACCGAAGGCTATGTGGCCGAAGGTGCGGGTGAAAATCTGTTCATCGTACGCGACGGCAAGATCAGCACACCCGAGCTGACCTCCGCGCTCGACGGCATTACCTGGCGATCAATTCAAATTATCTGTGGCGACCTGGGTATTCCTGTCGAACCAAGGAAGATCACGCGCGACGATGTCTATATCGCCGACGAAGCATTTTTCAC
>JBKJVA010000275.1:0-4921 GCA_046589675.1 Usitatibacteraceae bacterium | reverse complement strand
GGCAACTGTGAAAACAGCGAGTGCAACAGCGCAGTGAGCGTTGCTTGCCAATGACCTTCCGACACGCACAACCAAACGCGCGAGCCTGCCAGCTCTGTCCCCAATGTTGCCAAGTACATCTACCTTGCGCGTTGCCGAAGACATGACTGCTCCCGATGGTCGTGGCCAAGCAGATACTACACCTATCGCTCCGTAACGGACACCAAATTGAGGCAGTGATGTGGCGCGATCGCGGTATTTATTGAATCGAATGGAACGTGCTTTGCAAATACCTGCACGCACCTCCGCCCCCTGTTTTTGGGGGCATTCTTTTAAACGTTCCGCAAAAAATAATATTACGGTTAAAGTTGCTCAAACCACGATACGGAAACGCCCAAACTCCCATTGATGCGGGCTGCACGGTTTGACGCGCAGGGATGATTTGAAGTTTTCGAATACGCTCGCCGGTATCAGTCAAGGGGAAATAAATTGCGCGCACTGATGAAGCTCAGCAATCTCATCGATACGCTGAACGAGCGCGTCGGCTATCTCGCCAATTGGGCGGTGCTGCTGTCGTGCCTCATTAGTGCCGGTAATGCGATGGTTCGCTATGCGTTCGATATCAGTTCCAATGCATGGCTTGAAGTCCAGTGGTATCTGTTTGCCAGTGTTGTCATGCTCGGTGCCGCATATACGTTCAAGGAAAACGAGCACGTACGCGTGGATATTCTCTACACAATGCTTTCTGATCGCGGCAAACTTTGGCTTGATCTGATCGGCACAGTGGTGTTTCTCATTCCTGTCTGCGTGGTCATCGCGTATATGTCCTGGCCGATTTTCACCGACTCCTGGTTTGGCGATGAAATGTCGTCCAATGCGGGCGGATTGATACGCTGGCCGTTCAAGATTTTGCTGCCGATCGGCTTTGCACTGGTAACGCTTCAGGGGCTGTCCGAGATCATCAAGCGCGCCGCCGCATTGCACGGCGACGTCAAGCTCGATATTCATTACGAGAGGCCGGTGCAATGACACTGATCCCCCTGGAGCTGATGCCACCCCTGATGTTCGGCGGCTTGGTGCTGTTCATGCTGATCGGCTATCCGGTTGCCTTTACCCTCGCGGCGCTGGGATTGTTTTTTGGTGTCATAGCGATTGAACACGGTTTTTTTGGTCCGAGTTTTTTGCAGGCGATACCGCAGCGCATTCTCGGCGTGCTCTCCAACGATCTGCTGCTGGCAATCCCGTTTTTTACTTTCATGGGCACTATTCTCGAAAAGTGTGGCCTTGCCGAAGACATGCTCGATTCGATGGGACAGTTGTTCGGGCCCATGCGCGGCGGGCTGGGGTACTCGGTGATTCTGGTGGGTTTTATTCTCGGTGCCATTACCGGCACCGTGGCCGCACAAGTCATCGTCATGACCCTCATCTCGTTGCCGATCATGATGCGTTACAACTACAACATGCGCTATGCCACCGGGGTGCTGGCGGCATCTGGAACCATTACCCAATTGGTGCCGCCCTCGCTGGTGCTGGTGGTACTGGCCGATCAACTCGGCAAGTCGGTTGGCGACATGTACCTGGGTGCCTGGGGACCGTCACTTATTCAAGTGCTGCTGTTCGTTGGCTACACGTTTGTGCTGTCGCGCATCAAACCGCTTTGGCTCCCCGCCATCCCAAAAGAGGACCGCACGTTGCAAGGCTGGGCGCTGTGGAAAAAATGCCTGATGGGCATTGTCCCTTGTGCCGCACTGATTTTTCTGGTGTTGGGCACGATGTTAATGGGGCTCGCCACGCCAACCGAAGGTGGCGCAATGGGCGCGGTCGGTGCACTGGTGATTGCCGTCCACCGCCACCCGCAACTGGGCCAAGGCAGCCGCCGCGTATTTTGGCTGGGAATGGCGGCGGCCGGGGTTGGCGTCATCATTGGCATATTCGCCTTCAAATCCACCGCGTTCAAACTGGCGTGCGCTGTCCTTTACATCGCCATTGTCTGGCTCTGCGTACGCGCCACCATGATCACGGATCTGCGTGACCTGATAAAGAAAGCCTACGAATCCACCGCGCGCCTGACCGCGATGGTGGTGTTCATCCTGATCGGCTCGAGCTGCTTTTCGGTGGTGTTTCAGGGGGTAAATGGCGGTCCATGGCTGGAGCACATGCTGACCGGCCTGCCGGGCGGTGTCTGGGGTTTCCTGATAATCGTGAATCTGTTCATATTTTTTATCGCGTTCTTTCTCGATTTCTTTGAAATCGTTTTCATCATCGTGCCGCTACTGGCACCAGTCGCAAAAATCCTGCTCACCCCCATCGTTGGCGAGGATGCCGCACTAATCTGGTTCGGTGTCATGCTGTGCGTGAACCTGCAAACATCCTTCATGCATCCGCCATTTGGCTTTGCCTTGTTCTATTTGCGCGGCGTCGCGCCCAAGGAAGTAAAAAGCTCGGATATCTACTGGGGTGCTTTGCCGTGGGTGGGACTGCAGCTGATTCTGGTGGTGCTGGTCATCGCCTTCCCGAAGCAAGTCACGATGTTTCTCGATGAACCGGTCAAGATGGATCTGGACAAAATCCAAATCAGATTGGAAGGCGACAACCCGGACCCCAATGCAATCAAGGTACCGGGCAGCGATGATAAAAAAGACGAGGCGGGAAATACCGATCTCATGAAGGCACTCGGTGGACAAAGTGACGCCAAGTCTGCGGAGCCATCGAAAGATGAGGCGGCAACGGACGACATCATGAAAGCCCTCGGTGGCAGACCAAATGCGCCTGACAAGGCTGACGTGAAACCCGGCGGGCTCCAGATAAACCGGCAACCCTGAAAAGCAAAAGCCGGGAAGACCTTGCTGCGGACAAAATCGAGAAAGCGTTGCGGGGCGCCAGGTAGGCGGTTTCAAACTCTTACGCTGGTGCGGCTTCCAGGCACAAAGGGTGCCACGATGCCCGTAAATGCTGGTGATCGCTAGGTTCGCTGGACAACTCCACCCTTTCCATATCCGCCTGACCCGTCGCACTGGTCTTGCCGACGTGCTGGTCGTCGAGGCCAACGTGGAATTAAAAAGTCAACTTGCTTGCCTACCTGCGTGGTGGGGTATTGTGTGGAGAGCGGCTATAAATTTGAACCCTGTTCAACGCAATTTATGGCATGGTTTTCATGACCGCACTAGAGAAGGTCGGGAACAATCTACCAATCGAAAAACCTTTCGGAGAAATTCACCCGCAGGTTGAAAGGCAGAATTGAAAACAGGATAGCGGTTACCAGCGCGGTGGCGATGGATACACAATATTGCCTTAGAAACGGCGGTATGGCGTCTGCTATTTTCCTAAATGGCAAGACTACAGATCGTTGGGCGTGATGCCAGTGTGCTTTGCGATGCGAGCCAGATTGCCGTTTGAGCTTCTAGCCAATGCCAAACAGTGCCGCAAGCAAACGCTTGGCTTTGATGGACGGCCATTGACTCATGCCGCGAGAGGCAGGGAAATGTTGATCGCGACGGGACGCGATTCGTTTTGCTCAAGTCGTTCGGCCATGGCGCGAAGGGTAAGCGCTTCTACCTTCGCCATCGCCTCGTCGGCCGTTTGGCCGTAGCACAGTGCGTCTGGCAGTTGTGGGGCTTCCGCGAGCCAACGGCCATCCATCTCTTTCTCGCACTCGATGCTAAAATTCATGATTCACCTCCTGCAATAGACGACTAAAATTGTACCGCACAAGGCTAGGAAAGCGTGCGCGTGAAGCGAGGTTTGAAGTCTTCAGCACGGGAAGGTGGAGCCGTCGATGCTGGTAATCGCTAAAGGGAACTTCTAAAAACCGTCGCGAGCGTGCGAAATTCGTGTCGAGGAGCGGACACGTACCCAGCGTACGGCGAGCACCGGAGGCACGTAGTTCGCACGCGCAGTAGGTTTTTAGAGGTTCCCTAAATCGCCGTTCTGACTTTGCAGTGGTCCGGCAATCGTCCGCGGCGGCGCGGCGGGCACCTGGCACGCGAGGCCTTGGAGCAAAGCCTCACGATAGCGTTGGGCAGATTCAAGGTCAGGATTGACGTTTTATTTTTTTGCGCCGTCAAAATTCTGGCGCCCGTGGTTCGTTACGGTGAATGCCATATGACACATGCCTCGGAGGCGAGTGCGGAAGCGTCAGGACATCACATAAAGAATTGTCATTTCGACCGCAGGGAGAAATCTGCTGCGCCTCTTGCGACGCAGAGTAGATTGCGCCGTACGGTGGAACCGACGGTGGATTATGGGAGTGCGCCTTTATTTATTGCATGCACCAGGCAATGAGCGCAAAGAAGGGTAATGAGAACGTCATTCGCAACATTAACAACGTGATCGGGTCCACCGCACTCGTAAGAACCGTTGGGTCATCGTAGGCAAGTTTGACGAAAATCGCTTTCGCCGAAAACGCAATCGCGGCAATCAACACGAGTGCGACGCCTGACGAGTCGATGTTGACGGGATTTTTCATCGCCCGATAGTAACGCGGACGCTTACAGGAAATACGCCGTCGATTATATTCACTGTCATTTCGACCAACGGGAGAAATCTGCTTTTCGTCATTACAGCAACAGCAGATTTCTCCCTGCGGTCGAAATGACAGGTTTTATTATTGAGACGGCAACTAAATATGTTTAAATTTTTTAGATTCGTCATCCCCGCGCAGACGGGGATCCAGTGGCGTACACCTGTAAGTCGCTGGGGTGAAGGCATGCCTTCACCCTTCGCGGAGAAGACGAAGTTAACATGTTTAATCACCGGATCAATAGTTGAATCACAACCATGATTTAGATGGACAGGTTCCGCGTCTGCGCTGCAGCTTAAAAACTGCTGGAAATAAGCCGACTACCTTTTGAAACGCTATAATTCGCCCTTCGACTTGGACGTAAAGCCGCAGCGGGAGAGGTGGTAGAGTGGTCGATTGCACCGGACTCGAAATCCGGCGTAC
>JBKJVA010000221.1:0-1878 GCA_046589675.1 Usitatibacteraceae bacterium | reverse complement strand
ACCGAGAACCAGCCCGTGCTCCATACCGCATTGCGGTCGAAGTCTGCGCTGACGGTAGAAAGCACAGACGTGCGCTCACTGGTTCAGCACCAGCTTGAGAAAATGCGCGTGTTTGTGGATGGTATTCGCAGCGGACGTACCCGCAGTATTACCGAGCAGGCGTTTACCGATGTGGTGTCCATCGGCATCGGCGGCTCGTCGCTGGGCCCGCGATTGGCATGCGCCGCATTAGCGCGATTTGCCGACGGGCCGCGCATACATTTTGTGTCGAATGTCGACGGCGCGCAGTTGGAGGACACACTGGCAAGTCTGAATCCGGCGACCACGCTTTTTCTGGTGACATCCAAGACCTTTACAACCGACGAAACCATGACCAATGCACGCACTGCGCAGCGTTGGCTGGATGCAAAACTGGGCAGCGCGGCAGGAAAAGGTGCTTCCGAATCGCACTTTATTGCGATCACAGCAAATCCAGCCAATGCGCATCGTCAGGGATATTCAGAAGATCGCATTTTTGAATTTTGGCCCTGGGTGGGCGGTCGATTTTCACTTTGGTCGACGGTCGGCCTGCCGGTAGCGCTGGCTGTCGGCTTTAACCGCTTTGAAGAAATGCTCGCGGGCGCACGGACGATGGACGAGCATTTTTGTAGCGCCCCGCTTGCCGAAAACCTGCCCGTACTGTTGGCGCTGGTCGGTATTTGGAACCGTAATTTCCTTCACATCGCTGATCACGCACTGCTACCGTATGCGCACCGCCTGGGGCTGTTCCCCAAGTACGCACAGCAACTCGAAATGGAATCGAACGGCAAAAGTGTCGATTTGGGCGGCAATCGGATTGACTACGTGACCTGCCCGGTGATTTTCGGCGAAGCAGGCACCGATGGTCAACATTCGTTCCATCAATTGATCCACCAGGGCACCGACGTGATTTCGTCGGACATCATTCTGGTTGCAAAAGACGAGAGCAAATTTGCAGAGCACCACGACAAGTTGCTTGCCAACGGTATCGCGCAGGCGGACGCGCTGTGGTTCGGGCGTGGCCTCGATGTTGCAATGGAGGAAACTCGCGTGCATCAAGGTGGCAGACCTGTGACCTTGCTGGTGCTACCGGAACTCAATGCGCATTATCTGGGTGCGTTGATTGCGCTTTACGAGCACAAAGTATTTGTGCAGGGCGTGATATGGAATATCAATTCTTACGACCAATGGGGCGTTGAGCTTGGCAAGACCATCGCTACTTCGTTGTTGCCCCTTTTCTCGGCTAGCGATCACAGCGCGACCAATGACCCCGTTCATTTGGTTGCGGTCACATCGGTGATCCGCCGATGGCGGGATCGGGATTCAGCGGTATAACAGCGGCATAATATTTACCCATGTCCCAATTTGAACAACTGCTAAAAGCGCTGGACGAGCCCGTATTCGAAATAGATGCATCGGGCGTCGTCATATATGCCACACCTGCACTTAGCGCATGGACAGATCGCGATACCGGCTATCCGTTGGCCGATGCATTGGCGGCAGATGATCGACCGCGATTCCAACAAACCGTGCAACGTATCATCGACGGCAAAACAGCGAATGCACTGTTGGAAATTACCCTTGCCGACGTAGATGGTACCGAGCGACCGATCGAACTGAAACTGATGTCTAGTCGCCGCGAAGGCGGCAAGACCATAACCGTGGTGGGCTGGTTGCGTGATCTGAGTATGGAAAAAGCTCGCGAAGTCGCCGCCAATGTCCAGGGAACGCACCTGCTGGACCTGGTCGAAAACATATCGGATGCGTGTGTGGTTGAAAGCGCAGACGGATCAGTGGAAATGGTCAACGCGGCGTTTTGCGAATTGTTTAACGTCAAAGCGGCAACCCAGTCACTCATTG
>JBKJVA010000077.1:0-4880 GCA_046589675.1 Usitatibacteraceae bacterium | reverse complement strand
TTTTTTAAATCGACGTGTATTTGCGCCTTCTTGATTCCCGTCATACGGCCAAATCCAAGGCAGGGTTATTCTCAGCAGTATAAAATAATTTCAGCTCTCGTCGGGCGTGTGCCCGCGTGGCGAAAGATGCGACGCTTGGTTAGCCGGTAGCTAAACGACATCGCGCGAAATCGGCCAGGTCAACTAATGTCTTGGCGCTTTTGGAGATTCAACCGATGAATGAACGCATCACGATTGCCATTCCACTTGCCGAGGTCCGCGGGCGCAGGAAGGGGCGCGCAACGCTCAAAGGCCGGCAGATCGATCCGCAGGCGCGTGCCGAAATTGCCGCATTGCTGGAGAGCCATTTTGGCGATAGCCCGCGTCGTCGCGATTTACTTATCGAATATCTGCATCTCATACAAGACAAGTTTGGCTATCTTTCTGCCGCGCATATGGCAGCGCTGGCCGAAGCGATGAAGATGGCGCAGGCCGAAATCTATGAAGTTGCGACCTTCTATCACCACTTCGATGTCGTTAAGGAAGGTGAGGCAGCACCTGCCGCGTTGACGGTGCGCGTCTGCGAAACACTTTCTTGTGCGATGGCCGGCGCGGACGCGCTGCTGAAGAAGTTGCCGGGCCTGTTGGGCAAAGAGGTTCGGGTGATTGCCGCACCCTGCATCGGTCGCTGTTCGGAAGCGCCTGCCGTGTGTGTGGGACACAACGCGTTCGGCGATGCCACAGTAGAGCGCGTCGCCAATGCTGTGAAGAACCAGCAAACACGCGGCGTTCCGGGTATCGCTGTCAAATTTGTGGACTATGCGCAGTACCAGGTGGACGGCGGCTATGCGATCTACCGCGAGGTCCTCGCCGAAAAACGCAACGCAGAAAGTGTGCTCACTGAAATGGAGTACGCCGGCCTGCGCGGTCTGGGCGGCGCAGGATTCCCAACGGGTCGCAAGTGGCGCATCGTAAAAGCTGAAGCTGCGCCACGTCTGATGGCGGTGAATATCGACGAGGGGGAGCCGGGTACTTTCAAGGATCGCTATTATCTCGAACGCGATCCGCATCGTTTTCTTGAGGGCATGTTAATCGCAGCCAGGATTGTTGGCATTGATGCCATTTACGTTTACCTGCGCGATGAATATCACGCCTGCCGCCAATTGCTGGAAGCTGAACTGGCCAAACTCATTGCTCATCCGCCAGGTGGTACGAAATTACCGCTGATCGAATTACGTCGCGGTGCAGGCGCCTACATTTGCGGTGAGGAATCGGCGATGATCGAATCCATCGAAGGCAAGCGCGGCATGCCACGTCTGCGTCCACCGTACGTTGCGCAAGTGGGATTGTTTGGTCGCCCGACACTCGAGCATAACTTCGAAACGCTTTACTGGGTACGCGACATTCTTGAAAAAGGCGCGGCGTGGTTTGCCGATCAGGGGCGCAACGGTCGCAAGGGTCTGCGTTCGTTTTCAGTTTCGGGGCGGGTGAAAAATCCAGGCGTGAAGCTGGCGCCAGCGGGCATCACCGTCAATGAATTGATTGAGGAATTTTGCGGCGGCATGCCGGATGGGCACACGTTTTACGCCTACCTCCCAGGTGGTGCTTCCGGCGGCATTCTGCCTGCCAGCATGGGCGATATCTCGCTCGACTTTGATACCCTGCAACCACATGGCTGCTTTATCGGTTCGGCTGCCGTGGTGATTTTGTCGAACCAGGACAAGGCACGCGATGCCGCGCTGAACCTGATGAAGTTCTTCGAGCACGAAAGCTGCGGACAGTGCACCCCGTGCCGGGTCGGAACTGAAAAGGCGGTGCAGCTGCTGGAAGAATCGAAATGGCGAACTGGCTTGCTTGAGGAGTTGTCAGAGGTGATGATAGACGCATCGATCTGCGGACTGGGGCAGGCAGCACCGAACCCGATTCGCTGTGTCATCAAATATTTTTCGCACGAGATTGGTTGATGAGAATCATCATGCGCAAACCGGCACGTCGTCCCCGCGCAGGTGGAGACCCAGTGTCGTTTGCAGTTCCGTTAAGCAAAGAAACGCCGCTGGATCCGCGCATGCGCGGGGACGACGGTGATTCAGGGGTGTCTTCATGAATGCCATGAACGAACCAATCATCCGCGTCGAAGAAGTCGAATTCACGCTCGATGGAAAAAACATCACCGCGCCAGCCGATCAAACGCTGATTGAGATCGCCAGACAGAACGGCATCGACATCCCGCACCTATGTTACAAGCCTGGCTATCGGCCAGACGGCAACTGCCGTGCGTGCATGGTGGAAATCAAAGGTGAACGGGTACTGGCGCCGTCCTGTTGCCGGTTTCCTGTCAAGGGCATGGAGGTAATCACTAATTCGCCACGTGTCGCCGCTTCGCAGAAAATGGTGATGGAACTGCTGGTTGCCGACGCGCCGCCAAAAAACTACAAACCGGGGGCCAACGAATTGACGATGTGGGCCGATAAGCTCGGCGTCGTCACGTCGCGTTTCAAACCGCGCCTGCAGCCAAACGCGGATTTTTCGCATCCCGCCATGACCGTCAACCTCGATGCCTGCATCCAGTGCACGCGCTGCGTGCGCGCCTGCCGCGAAGAGCAGGTGAACGATGTCATCGGCTACGCGTTTCGTGGCGCGCATTCAAAGATTGTGTTTGATTTTGACGACCCGATGGGCTTGTCCTCATGCGTGGCCTGCGGTGAATGTGTGCAAGCGTGCCCGACTGGCGCACTCGCGCCTGCCAACGAGGTATACCGAGTCGTTGCCGACAAAACAGTCGACAGCGTGTGCCCATACTGCGGCGTCGGTTGCCAGCTCACCTATCATGTCAAGGACAACACCATCATTCGCGTTGAGGGTCGTGATGGACCATCGAATCACGAACGGCTCTGCGTCAAAGGCCGCTACGGATTTGATTACGCGCATCATCAGCAACGATTAACCAAGCCATTGATCCGCAAACCGGGTGTGGCCAAGGCCGCAGACTTCAAACTCGACCCGGAAAACTGGCGCGATGTATTTCGCGAAGCAACCTGGGAGGAGGCGCTCGATCTGGCCGGAAATACGTTCGCAAAAATTCGCGATACCGACGGCAAAAATGCCCTGGCCGGCTTCGGTAGCGCCAAGGGTAGCAACGAAGAGGCTTACCTGTTCCAGAAACTGGTCCGCACCGGGTTTGGCACCAATAACGTTGACCACTGCACAAGGCTGTGCCACGCTTCTTCGGTCGCGGCACTGCTGGAGGGTGTAGGTTCTGGCGCGGTATCCAATCAGGTATCGGATGTCGCGAAAGCCGAGGTCATTTTCCTGATTGGCGCCAACCCAACCTCGAACCATCCGGTCGCGGCAACGTGGATAAAGAATGCCATCAAAGGCGGCGCGAAGCTGATTGTTGCCGATCCGCGTGGCACCGAACTCGGTCGTCACGCCTGGCGCACATTGCAGTTCAAAGCCGACACCGACGTGGCGATGCTGAACGCGATGATCCACACCATCATCGACGAAGGCCTGGTGAATAAAGATTTCATCCGCGACCGCACCGCAAACTTTGAAGCGCTGAAAGAGAACGCGAAAAATTACAGTCCGGAAAAAATGGCACCGCTCTGCGGTATTCCGGCGGAAACATTACGTGAAGTCGCGCGCACTTTTGCAACTTCGAAAAGCTCGATGATCCTCTGGGGCATGGGTATTTCGCAGCATGTGCATGGAACGGACAATGCACGCTGCCTCATTGCGTTGACGTTAATGACCGGGCAAATCGGTCGTCCGGGTACTGGATTGCACCCCTTGCGCGGGCAGAATAATGTGCAGGGCGCATCCGACGCAGGCCTCATACCAATGATGTTTCCCGATTACAAGCGGGTCGATAATCCAGAGGCGTTCGCACGCTTTGAAAAACTTTGGAACAGCAAACTCGATCCCAAGCCGGGATTGACGGTCGTCGAAATCATGGACGCTGCCTATGACGGAAAAATAAAAGGCATGTACGTGATGGGCGAGAATCCGGCCATGTCGGATCCCGACGCCAATCACGCACGCGCCGGTTTGGCAAAACTGGACATGCTGGTGGTGCAAGATATATTTCTGACCGAAACGGCTTATCTTGCCGATGTTATTTTGCCGGCATCAGCGTGGCCTGAAAAAATGGGCACCGTGACCAATACCGATCGCATGGTGCAGCTCGGTCGTCGTGCGCTCGATTTGCCCGGTGACGCCAGGCAGGATTTGTGGATCATTCAACAACTGGCAAAACGCCTGGGCGTGGACTGGGAATACACCGGTGCCGAGAGCGGTGTCGCGGCGGTCTACAACGAAATGCGCGAGGCGATGAATTCGATGGCGGGCATTTCCTGGGAGCGGCTGGAGCGCGAATCATCGGTCACCTATCCGTGCGCGGGCGACGACGACCCCGGCCAGCCGGTGGTGTTCATCAGCGATTTCCCGACGGCGACGGGGCGCGCGAAATTTGTACCGGCCGATATCATCCCCGCCAATGAGCGGCCCGATGCCGACTATCCCTTTGTACTCATTACCGGTCGGCAACTGGAACATTGGCATACCGGTTCCATGACGCGACGTGCATCGGTGCTTGATGCAATTGAACCGGAAGCAGTGGCTTCGGTGCATCCGCTTGATCTCGCACAGATCGGTGCCTTGGCCGGAGATGTGATCACAGTACAATCGCGGCGCGGCGCAATTTCCCTGAAAGCGCGCGCGGATGAGGGCACGCCTTCGGGCGCAGTGTTTATCCCGTTCGCGTTTTACGAAGCTGCAGCCAATCTGCTCACTAACGCGGCACTTGATCCGGTCGGAAAAATCGCCGAGGTCAAGTACTGCGCGGTGAAGATTTGCCGCGGTGGGGAGGTGTCCGCGCTCACGAGTTACGGTGGCGGGCAAGC
>JBKJVA010000297.1:0-4624 GCA_046589675.1 Usitatibacteraceae bacterium | reverse complement strand
CAATTCGAGCACAAAGAATGCGTGCCGACCAACGGCGGGGCTAACGGAAAATCTGCGCAAGTTTTGTGGCATCGAACGGCGTGATACACAAACGAGCCGTGCGAATGCACTCTCTTTTCGGTCATTCTTGAATAACGCGAAGAGCGTTATTCCGACATGGCGAGCCACTCTATTTCGATCTGATGAACGAAATAATACTTTCCGAAGTATTCGGCCCCGTCGGCAGGGCACCCAATATTGACGTCATCACGGAGGTAAAAAGTCGCTTTCCGCGGAACTCGAACGCATTGCAGGCTGGTTCGACCGGATTATTTGGCTGGCGACCACATCGAAGCGCTACCCTATCTCCAGAAGACGTATCCGCAACTTTGGAAAGCGTAGATCGCCATTGGGTGCGCCTCCTGGCATGAAAATGTGTGGGAACGAGCGCCAGTGCTGGAGGTTAGTTTAAAAAAGCGTCTCTTCCATCTGCAACACGCTATCCGCTCCCTGAATCAGCGCATCGGCAAACGAGGGTGCCAGCGTCAGAATATGATCAGCGTAAAAACGCGTCGTCATTATTTTGGCCTTAAGGTAATCGCCATCACCTTCACCCGCTTGCAAATGTGCCGCCGCGACCAGCGCCGCGCGTGCCATCATCCAGCCGCCGCTGACGGTGCCCATCAATTTTAGATAATGCACCGCGCCTGCGAATACCGCCGCCGGATTATTCGGATACATCGTGGCGATCCATTCGGTCGCGCGTTTCGCGCTGTTGACGCTGATTGTCAATTGCGTGGCAATCGCTTTCAGATTCACGTCATTCATTGCCAGCAACTGCGCAGGAATTTTTTCCATTTCGGCAATCAGTGCCAATGCCGTTTGACCGCCTTCGCGCCCTACTTTGCGCCCCACCAGATCGTTGGCCTGAATGCCGGTGGTACCTTCGTAAATGGCGGAAATACGTGAATCGCGGTAATACTGTGCGGCACCCGTCTCTTCGATAAATCCCATGCCGCCATGCACCTGGATACCCAATGACGTTACTTCAATACCGGCCTCGGTGCTCCAGCCCTTGACGATCGGGATCAGCAACTCCACCAGCGTTTGATTGGTGCGTTTCTGCTTTTCGTCCGTCGAGCGCTCGGCGATATCAAGGCACGCCGAGGTGTAATACGTCAACGCGCGGGTCGCCTCGGCATAGGCGCGCATCGTCAACAACATGCGCTTTACGTCCGGGTGGTAAATAATCGGCACCGCTTTCGGCGCTGCGCCCAACGACGCCGGTACCGGCGTCACCGGCCGACCCTGCACGCGCTCGCGCGCCCATACCAGCGCGTGCTGATAGGCGCGCTCGGAAATGGATACGCCCTCCAGCCCGACACCCAAACGCGCCGCATTCATCATCACGAACATGTATTCGATGCCTCGATTGGGCTCACCTACCACGTATCCGGTCGCGCCGCCCGCGTCACCGTACACCATCACACAGGTGGGGCTACCGTGAATACCCATTTTGTGCTCGATGGAAACACATTTGACATCATTGCGTGCGCCCAGTGACCCGTCGACGTTGACCATGAATTTCGGCACGATGAACAGCGAGATACCTTTCACACCCTCCGGCGCACCTTCGATGCGCGCCAGCACCAGATGAATAATATTTTCTGTGTAATCGTGCTCGCCGTAAGTAATGAAAATTTTCTGCCCGATAATTTTGTAGGTGCCGTCGGGCTGCGGGATTGCCTTCGAACGCACCATTGCCAGATCGGAGCCGGCCTGCGGCTCGGTGAGATTCATGGTGCCGGTCCACTCCCCGGCCACCATTTTCGGCAGGAACATATCTTTCATCGCCTGCGAACCGTGCGATACCAGCGCCTCAACCGCGCCGCCGGTCAATAACGGGCATAGTTTGAAGGCCATATTGGCGCTGCCGAGCATCTCGCTCACGGGCGTGGAAACGATGTGCGGCAATCCCTGGCCACCGAATTCGGTGGGGCCTGCGATAAGGCTCCAGCCGCCTTCCACGTATTTCCAGTAGGCTTCCTTGAAGCCCTTTGGCGTGGTGACGACATTATTGGAAATTTTCGCGCCTTCCATGTCGCCACTGCGATTGATTGGTGCCAACACTTCTTTAGAAAATTTACCAGCTTCATCAAAAATCGCGCTGACCAGATCGGGGGTGACGTCTTCGCAACCAGGCAACTTGGCAATTTGCGTCAGACCGATGACGTGTTCGAGCAGAAAATTCATGTCCTTCAATGGCGCGTTGTATTCCGACATGCTGTACTCCGTTTTCTTTCAATGATACGGTCCAGTAAGCGTAGCCTCGATGAAGCGCAACCAAATCGAGGACCAATTTTTGCATTACTTTGCCTGCAGCCTACGATCCCGGATTACCCCCGGCTTAAACCCTGCCGGGGTTCATCCGGGCTACTGGTCACGCGGCACCATTTACGACGCCATGTTTAGCTACAGCGCTGCGGTCAACTGCGGGACCAGCGTGAAGAGATCGCCGACCAATCCATAATCGGCAACCTGGAAAATCGGCGCTTCCGGATCTTTGTTGATGGCCACAATCACTTTACTATCCTTCATCCCGGCCAGGTGCTGGATGGCACCGGAAATTCCGATCGCAATGTAAAGTTCCGGGGCGACGATCTTGCCGGTCTGACCGACCTGATAATCGTTGGGCACAAAGCCCGCATCGACGGCTGCGCGGGAAGCACCAAGAGCGGCACCTAATTTATCGGCAAGCGGTTCGAGCAGTTGACGATACTTGTCGCCGTCGCCCAACCCACGTCCACCTGAAACAATGCGCTTGGCCGCGACCAATTCGGGGCGGTCAGATTTGGTGAGCTCCCGCTTGAGTACGCGCGATTGTCCTGCATCCACGCCCGCTGCAATGTTTTCAATTGTTGCCGTGCCACCGGTGGCAGCAACCGCGTCAAATCCGGTTGCACGAATCGTGATGACCTTGATCGCGTCTGCCGATTGCACCGTCGCGAACGCGTTGCCTGCGTAGATGGGCCGGACAAATATGTCGGGTGATTCAACGCTGATGATTTCTGAGATTTGCGCCACGTCCAGCAATGCTGCCACGCGAGGCATTACATTTTTGCCGTAAGCCGAAGCCGAAGCGAGCACATGCGAATAATTTTTCGCGATACTCACTAATAGCGGTGCGATGTTTTCGGCTGATCCGTCTGCGTAGTGCGGCGCATCTGCCAGTAACACCTTGGTCACCCCCGCGACCTGGGCTGCCGCACTGGCAGCACCGCCACAGGTACTGCCTGCGACCAGAACATGGATTTCGCCACCAATTTTCTGTGCCGCTGCAACGGCATTGGTTACACCGGGTTTCAAGTTTTCATTATCGTGTTCTGCGAGTACCAGTATCGTCATGAGTAAAACCTTTTCAGTTTGGATCCCAGCTTTCGCTGGGATGATTTGGTTTTCGCCTCGGCGAAAATCAAATCACCTTCGCTTCGTTCTTGAGCTTGTCGATCAATGCAGCCACGTCTGGCAATATCACCCCGCCTTTACGTTTTGGTGGTTCAACCACTTTCAGCGTTTTCAGACGCGGCGTGACTTCGACGCCGAGCGCTTCTGGCGTCATCACGTCCATCGGTTTTTTCTTCGCCTTCATGATGTTTGGCAGGGTCGCATAACGCGGTGTATTCAGACGCAGATCGGTGGTGATAATGGCCGGCAACTTGATCTCGATGGTTTCCATGCCACCGTCGATCTCGCGCATCACTTCAGCCATGTCGCCACGGACAGTCACTTTCGAGGCAAAGGTCGCCTGTGGCCAATTCATCAATGCAGCCAGCATTTGCCCAGTCTGATTGGAATCGTCATCGATGGCCTGCTTACCCAAAATTACCATCTGCGGCGATTCCTTTTCACAGAGCGCTTTTAGCAATTTGGCTACCGCCAGCGGTTGTAACTCTGCACTGGTTTCGACCAAAATCGCGCGATCCGCTCCCATGGCGAGTGCGGTACGCAATGTTTCCTGACATTGAACAACGCCCACTGAAACGGCAATGATTTCGGTCGCGACACCCGCTTCTTTGAGCTTGATAGCCTCTTCGATGGAAATTTCGTCGAAGGGATTCATCGACATCTTGATATTGGCCAATTCCACACCGCTCTGGTCTGCCTTGACGCGAACCTTGACGTTGTAATCGACAACACGTTTAACGGGGACGAGAATTTTCATACGCTCTCGAAAAAGGGGAACTTAAAGGGGAAAATAAATTAAAACGACCGTTTGAATTATAGACGAGAAGCGTTATAAATCAGCGTCGAGGACGTGGATTGTGCGCGGGAAAAGTTGGTCGCTTGCCGGGCCGTGCTATTTGGCGGACTTTTTTCCCAGACGGTGCTCGATCTCGCCAACGATACCTCGGCGGAACAGCAGCACGCAGATAACAAAGGTGGTGCCCATGATGATCGTCACCCAGGAACCAAAACCGGACAGGTAATTCTGGATGGCTATGATCGCAGTCGCACCCACCACGGGTCCCAGGATGGTGCCCATCCCGCCAAGCAGAGTCATTAACACTACTTCACCCGACATTTGCCAACCGACGTCGGTGAGGGTCGCCAGCCCCAGCGTCAATGACTTGGTTGCGCCCGCCAG
>JBKJVA010000003.1:0-4086 GCA_046589675.1 Usitatibacteraceae bacterium | reverse complement strand
GGTTCATCCGATCCCGGATGGGCCCAACCCTTCATCAAACTCAAGGCAGCCGTGCAGGCGCGCGAGCCCGAAAGAAAAATTGAATTGGCCTTTCTCGAGCGCATGGAGCCGTCGTTCGACGACGCGGTAATCAGTTTGCATCGCCAGGGCGTTAAGCGCATTACGGTGGCACCTATTTTTTTGGCCATCGGCGGCCACATGCGCAACGATTTGCCAAAGCTCATTGAAGAGACGCGCCAGCGGACAGGTATCGAATTTGACGTCCTGCCGGCCCTGGGCGAAGTCGACACCCTCATCGCCGCAATCGCTGACTGGGTTACCGCCTCGGCGCGCTGACTGCAAAAAAAAGCCCGCTAGACGCGGGCTTTTTTTCGAAGCGATATTTACTTACCTTGCCACGGCGTTTTACCTGCTGGTTTGGAAAATGATTTGCCAGTTGGCTTACCGGAGCCACTCTTGCCAAATCCGCTAAAACTACCGGGGCGTTTAGCTTCGCCGGTGCGTCCCGCCGGACGTCCACCCGGACGCGAACCTGGATGAGACGGTTTGGAGAAAACCCGCGCTTTCGGCTCAAGACCCTCAATCACGGTGACGGGAATCGGTTGTGAGGTGAATCGCTCGATGAGTTTTACCTGAAAGTGTTCGCGTACATTGGCAAGACTGATGGCGATACCATTTTTGCCCGCGCGACCGGTACGGCCAATGCGGTGCACGTAATCTTCCGCCGCACGCGGCAGATCGTAGTTGATGACATGCGAAATACCTTGCACGTCGATACCGCGCGCGGCAACGTCGGTGGCAACCAACACGCGCAAGCCGCCACGACGCAACGCCTGCAAGGTGCGAGTACGCGCGCCCTGCTTCATGTCGCCATGCAATGCGGCGACCGAAAAACCCTGCTCGTTGAGGTTGCTGGCTAAATCGTCGGCTGCACGCTTGGTAGCCGTGAACACGATGGCCTGGTTCATATCGGCATCGCGCAACAGATGGTCAAGCAGGCGATTCTTGTGGCCCATGTCATCGGCAAAATGCAGGCGCTGTTCGATATTCTCGTGACGCGATTGCTGGCTATCGACGGCGATACGCACCGGATCTTTCAGCATCGAGGTGGCAAGGCGGACAATGTTGGGTTCCAGTGTCGCCGAGAATAACAAGGTCTGACGCGTCGCCGGGGTTTTTACGACGATCGCTTCCAGATCATCCTTGAAGCCCATGTCAAGCATACGATCTGCTTCGTCGAGCACCAGCAATTGCAGGCGCGACAAATCGACACGGCCCGATTGCATTTGGTCAAGCAAACGGCCTGGTGTTGCCACCAGAATATCCACGCCGCTTTTCAGCAAACGGTTCTGCACCGGATACGGCATGCCGCCCACGATGGAAATCGTTTTTACTTTTTTCATGTTGCGACCGTACGTCTCCGCCGCTTTTGTAACCTGCATCGACAATTCACGCGTCGGTGTCAGTACCAGCACGCGGGGTCCGCGACCAACCACGGGATGCGCTTCGGTGAGCAATTGCAACGCAGGCAACATAAAGGCGGCGGTTTTCCCGCTACCTGTTTGGGACGAGACCATGAGGTCGCGCCCAGCCAATGCCTCAGGAATTGCCCGCGCCTGAACGGGGGTAGGGTCGGTGTAGCCAGCAGCAGCGATGGCTGCGTTGATCGGGGCGGCCAGGCCGAGAGAGTCAAATTTCATTTTCAGTTTTCCCGCGCAGCCATTCCGGTGGACGCGCTTACATAACAATTGCGACAGTGACAAAGGGAGGCACGCCGTCCGTCATCGGAAACAGCAAAACACACTACGCTAGCAGTTTGTCGTGGTAATGACAGACTGAGGAAAGACGCAGAAGTCGGCAGGCCAAAACACCGGCACTAACCGAATCGCAATCCTTGAGGAAAAACCGCAGGGTTTTAAGGCAGCCGAGGGTTTACAGCAGGAACGCTACAGGAAGACTTAACGCTTTCTTCCGAGGAGGTCAGAGACGATGAACATTTGCGATATAAATCAAGTTACTGCATCGCACAAAACGGAGTGTACGCGATTTAGCTTTGATTCTCAAGACCTTTTTCCGTAATCGTGATGCAGTGCCGCACAAGTTGAACCGGGGGCGGACGTCAAATGAGATAATTCGCGCCTTTCTCATTCGGCTTGGGCTTTTATCCACGCCGCGAGCATCAACCTATCGAAATATCATGAGCGCTGCACTTTCCACCGAAATAAAACGCCGTCGTACCTTTGCGATCATCTCGCATCCGGACGCGGGTAAAACCACCCTGACCGAAAAACTGTTGTTGTTTGCTGGCGCGATCCAGATTGCGGGCAGCGTCAAGGCGCGCAAGGCAAGACGCCATGCGACATCGGACTGGATGGAAATCGAAAAAGAGCGGGGTATTTCGGTTGCGAGTTCGGTTATGCAAATGGAGTACCGCGACTGCGTGATCAATTTGCTCGACACGCCCGGCCACCAGGATTTTTCAGAGGACACTTATCGCGTCTTGACCGCCGTTGATGCCGCGCTGATGGTGATCGACAGCGGCAAAGGTATCGAAGCGCAAACGCTGCGCCTCATCGAAGTCTGCCGCGCACGCAACACACCGATCCTCACCTTTATCAACAAGATGGATCGCGAAGGTATGCCCTCGCTCACGCTGATGGAGGATATTGAGCGCGTCTTGAAGATGGATATTGTGCCTTTCACATGGCCTGTCGGTATGGGTCGGGAGTTTCGCGGCGTCTACGACCTGCGACTCGATCGCATGCGTATTTTCCAGTCGGGCGAGGATCGTAAAAATACATCGGATGACGAAGTGCTCGATGGTCTCGATAACCCTATCGCAGTGGCGCGCTACGGTGCCGAGTACGGCCAGGCGCAAAAGGAAATTTCTTTGCTGCGCGATGCCAGTCCCGCGTTTGATCGAGAGAGTTTCCTCTCAGGCAAACAGTCGCCGCTGTTCTTTGGCTCGGCGGTGAATAATTTCGGCGTGCGTGAAGTGCTGGATGCCCTGGTCGATCTGGCACCGCCACCGGCGTCGCGAGCGGCGCTGCAACGTGTCGTTGCTCCCGATGAACCTGCGTTTACCGGGGTGGTATTCAAGATTCAAGCGAATATGGATCCCGCGCATCGTGATCGCATCGCGTTCCTGCGGGTGTGTTCGGGCCGGTTTGAGCGCGGCATGAAGCTGCGCGTCTCGCGCACCGGTAAAGATATCCGGCCTGGTACGGTTGTCTCTTTCCTGTCGCAACGACGTGAATTACTTGAAGAAGCTTTTGCCGGTGACATCATCGGCATTCCTAATCACGGCACGCTGCGCTTGGGCGATACCCTGACCGAGGGTGAGAAATTGCAATTCACCGGCCTGCCTTATTTCGCGCCAGAGAGTTTCCAGAACGTTGAGATTGCCGACCCGATGCGCAGCAAGCAATTGCGTACCGGCCTGCAACAACTCGGCGAAGAGGGTGCCATCCAGGTATTTAAACCGATTGCCGGCGGAAGTCTTCTCCTTGGCGCCGTCGGCACGCTACAGTTTGAAGTGGTTTTGCATCGCCTGAAATCCGAGTACGGTGTGGACGCGCGGCTGGAGCCTTCGCGTTATCGGCTCGCACGCTGGATTACGTGTGACAACCCGACGACTTTAAAGCGCTTCATCGACGCCAACGCCCATCGGATTGCACATGATGTTGTAGAAGCGCCAGCTTTTCTTGCCGCGCATGTGTCGGAACTGGAAGTATCGGCAGAACGCTATCCGAGCGTGGAATTTCACGCGCTGCGCGAACATGCGGGACATGTGTTTCAAGCAGGTATGTAGCCAGCGAAATTAACGGCAACATCGCACTGACGGGAGACGGTTGACGTTTCTGTGTCGGTAGCCCCGCATTTTCAGGGTGCGCCTTTTTTGATGGCAAAAAATAAAATGGAGCCACCAGGGCTCCATTTCAAGGAGCGCTTAGCCCCATGTTTCATTTTTGGTGGAGATGAAGAGGATCGAACTCTCGACCTTCGCATTGCGAACGCGACGCTCTCCCAGCTGAGCTACATCCCCGATGACAAGAATATTCTAGCCCATCCAGTCAACTTGGATAA
>JBKJVA010000105.1:0-4491 GCA_046589675.1 Usitatibacteraceae bacterium | reverse complement strand
CGCATCATGTCCCGTCCTCTCCGCATAGAATTTCCCGATGCTCTATATCACATCACTGCGCGTGGTGATCGGCGTGAGGCGATCTTTGAAGATGATGAAGATCGGCGCGCATTCCTGCGCACGCTCGGACAAGTGGTTAAGCGATTCAATTGGCTCTGCTACGCGTGGTGCCTGATGGATAACCACTACCACCTGCTGATTCAAACACCGGATGGCAATCTATCCATGGGAATGCGGCAACTCAATGGCGTATTCACCCAGATCAGCAATCGCCGCCATGAGCGCATCGGCCACCTCTTTCAAGGGCGCTTCAAAGCGATCCTCGTCGATAGTGATGCTTACCTTCAGGAGTTGGCTCGCTATATTGTCCTCAACCCAGTACGCGCGCGCATGGTCAAGGAGCCCGGAGGCTGGCCGTGGAGCAGCTATCGCGCCAGCATGGGGCTGGTAGAGGCCGATGAATTCCTCGCCGTTGACGGCTTGCTGGCCCAGTTTGCCAGGCGTCGCAGCATCGCCCAGGCGCGCTACGCGCAATTTGTGAAAGAGGGCACCAACGCGCCATCGCCGTGGGAGCAACTGAGAGGACAGGTATTTTTGGGTAGTGATGACTTTGTCGAAAAAATGCAAAAGCAGATGGCAAAACATCAGCGCGGCGAGGTGCAGATACCCATTGCCCAGCGGCGCGCACCCGCCAAAACACTTCAGCAAATCGAGAAATCCGCCGCCACACGCAACGCGGCTATTATCCAGGCGCACGGTACCGGTGCGTACTCGTATCAGAAGATTGCTGAACACTTTGGACTTCACTTCACCACTGTGGGGCGCGTGGTGAGAAATGGAGCGTGATGCTATGAAGCTAGACCTGACCCCAGCTGTGCCTGACCCCAGCTGTGCCCTGGTTGTGCAGTTGTGCCCTGACCCCAGCTGTGCCGTCTAAAGCCGCCAGAGTTGCCTGGCAGGCATTGCGCACCACGCTTCGCCACGGAAATTGTTTCGCACGCGGGAACAACTCGTAAGATGATTGTAAAAATCGTCATACTCCACTAGAATTTTAGCTATCGATAATAAAAGCCGCGTACTCTCCCTGCGGTTTAAAAGAAGAGTATCTGCGCCATGAAAAAACATCCCCTTATCGCCGCGATCACGTTGATCGCCCTGTTTTCATCGCCGGCTTGGGCGCAAAGTGATGCGCCCCCACAAAAAGTCGAGCCCGTTGAAATACAAGGCTCCCGAAACAGCCAGTTGGGTGTTGCCGACTCGGCAAATTCCGGCGTGGTGACGCAAAAGCAACTGGAGGCGCGCACCGTATATCGCCCCGGTGAGCTACTCGAAGCCACCCCCGGACTCATCGTGAGCCAGCACAGTGGAGAAGGCAAAGCCAACCAGTTTTATTTGCGTGGGTTCAATCTCGATCACGGCACCGATCTGCGCACCACCATCGATGGCATGCTCGTCAATAAACGCAGCCACGCCCATGGCCAGGGCTGGACCGATCTAAACTTTCTGATCCCGGAACTGGCCACCCAACTGGAGTATCGCAAGGGTCCCTACAGCGCCGCCGAGGGCGACTTCGCCGCAGCCGGTACCGCCAGCGTGGTTTATGCCGACCGCCTGCCGCAGGGTATCGCCAGCGTCAGCGTCGGCCAGAATGGCCTCGGCCGCGCCCTTCTGGCCGCATCACCGGCATTCGGCAACGGACATCTGCTATACGCGTTTGAGGGTTTTCATAACAACGGCCCTTTCGTCAACCCGGACAACTATCGCAAGTTCAACGGCGTGCTGCGCTATAGCGAAGGGGACAGCGCCAATGGCTTCAACATCACTGCGATGGCCTATACCGCCCAGTGGAATGCGACTGACCAGATCCCGCAACGTGCAGTCACATCCGGCGCGCTCTATCGTTTCGATACCATCGATAAAAGCGATGGTGGCAATGCTGATCGCCACAGCGTGTCGGTCGCCTGGCAACGCAGCAACGAGGCGAGCACGACCAAAATCAATGCGTACGTGGTACAGGACAAGCTTGCTCTGTTTTCCAACTTCACTTATGCCGCCGATGACCCCGTCAACGGCGACCAGTTCGCCCAGCCTGACAAGCGCATCACCGGCACCGTGAATTTGAGCCATCGCTGGCTGCAAACGGGGTTGTCGGGCATGGGACAAAAAACGGGGATCACCGTTGGCGCGCAATTGCAGAGCGACAACATCTTCAACGGTTTGTACAACACTCGTGCACGGCAGCGGTTGTCCACGACACGCGAGGACCATATCGTCGAGACCAGTCTTGGCGTCCATGCGGAAGTCGACACACGTTGGACGGACTGGTTTCGCAGCGTGGCGGGTATCCGTGCCGACCGCTATCGCTTCAAGGTACAGGGCGATAACGTCGCCAATTCGGGCAAGGCCAACGACAACATCGCCAGCCCTAAATTGAGCCTGATATTCGGGCCATGGGCGAAGACCGACGCGTATTTCAACGTCGGTCGCGGCTTTCACAGCAACGATGCGCGCGGCACCACGATCACGGTCGATCCGAAAAGCGGCGATACGGTGGACAAGGTGTCGCCTCTGGTGCGCGCCAATGGCATCGAAATCGGGCTGCGCACGGAATTCATTCGCGGCTTGCAAAGTTCGGTGTCGATTTACCGCCTCGATTTTGATTCGGAATTAATATTCGTGGGCGACGCCGGCACTACCGAGGCAGGACGCCCCAGTCGCCGTGTCGGCATCGAATTTTCAAATTACTACAAGCCAACCGGCTGGCTGACTATCGATGCCGATGTGGCGTTTGCGCGGGCGCGTTTTCGCGATGTCGATGTCAATGTCGGAGGCAGGCGGATTCCCGGTGCCGTTGAAGGTGTAGCCTCGTTGGCACTCGCCGTCGATCACCTTGGGCCATGGTTCGGCGCGCTGCAATTGCGCTATTTTGGTCCGCGCCCGCTGATCGAAGACAACACAGTGCGCTCCCAAAGTACGACGACGTTAAATGGTCGGATCGGCTATCGCCTCAATGCCAGGATGCGTATCGGACTAGAAGGATACAACCTGGCCAATCGCAGGGAATCTGCGATTGACTACTACTACGCCTCGCGTCTTTCGAACGAGCCGGCACCAGTGGACGATATTCACTTTCACCCGATTGAATCGCGTTCGTTTCGCGTCAATTTCACGGTAAATTTTTAGGCGTCCGCAGTCGCTGTTTGTACTGATCGCCCAGCAACGTGTTGGTCAGCGTCCCGACCGGATCGAGCCTCGAGCTGTCAAGCGACGGCCCAAAACCTATCCTTTACTAACCAAACCGCGCGCACAAGCACGCGCACACGTCCAGAAACATGGTCACCCGAAAAAGCTTAAGTAAGTGCCATTCGGGCCAGTGTGAATTGTTTTGCAAAGTGACAAAAATTCTAACGGCCAGGCTCGCTAAATTCCGCTGGAAGCTGTATTTGAAAGAGAGAAGACCACCCCCAACGCCCGCTCCCGCGGGCGTTGCTTTTGTGTGCGCACTGCGTTGCGCGGCGAGCTTCTCGATTTCCTGCATGCGCCGCTGCAAGCGGCTGTCCTTCTGCCGTGCCGTTGCCTTGACCCGCCACCAGCCCCAGCAGTTCGTCGGTCTCCACGCCCAGGGCGCGGGCGATGCCAGTCAGGTGCGTAGTCGGCGGATGCTCGCTCTGGCCCTCATAGTAGGCCAGTAGGCCAGCATCCGGCGCGATAGGCCCGCCTGCTCCGCCAGTACCAACTGAGTAAACCCGCGCTCCTTGCGCAGTTCCGCTAGCCTTGCCCCGAAATCCATCTCCTTTCTCGTCTTTGCCTTGCGCATCCTGATAAGAAACACAATATTTGGCGCGGGTTTCCTGGTATTTTCAACCTGAAAATCTCGCCGGCACTTGCATTAATTCGAAAAAGTGTGCGCACACTATCTATGTGATACCCAAATTGACGTGCTTTAATTTTCTTGGCACAATCGAATCTATAGTGTTATAGTTATGTACATCACTACATTTATATAAAGCTATATCACAAAGTCATCAATGCACAGGCAAATATCTGCGCAGCCCACACCAAAGAATCGAATTGACAGCGGAACACCTACCCCGCACACCCCCAAGAGAAACCACAATGAGTAATGACTGGAACAACAACGCGCCAATCTACCGGCAGCTCAAGGACCGCATCGTTGCGATGTTGCTCGATGGCCTGCTGAAGCCTGGCGATCCGCTGCCGTCGGTCAGGCAAATTGCTGCCGATTTTCAGCTCAACCCAATTACTGTCTCACGTGCTTATCAGGAGCTTGCGGATGCAACACTTGTCGAAAAACGAAGGGGAATTGGCATGTACGTGACCGAGGGTGCCCGCGAGAAATTAATCATCAGCGAACGTGAACGATTTCTCCGTGAGGAATGGCCGCAGTTGCTGGAACGTATTCGCCGCCTTGGCATGAACATGGAAGAACTGTTGGCTTCCGCCAATGCCGGGGGTGCCAAATGAGTGCGA
>JBKJVA010000288.1:0-4198 GCA_046589675.1 Usitatibacteraceae bacterium | reverse complement strand
ATCCGCATCCCCTCATTGCCACCGGGGAATGGCACGGCGAGGTGATCGCGTCGCCGCGGGGAGTTGGCGGATTCGGCTATGACCCCTACTTCTGGTTGCCTGAGTACGGTTGTACTGTAGCTGAGCTGTCTGCCGACATCAAGAACCACGCCAGCCATCGCGGCAAAGCAATGCAACTGCTAGCATCAATGCTGCAAAGCATGCAGACGGACCGCCGATAAACATGCCAAACACCGCGCCAATGCTAGTCTTTGGGCCGATGGCCGGAGGCGGAAGTTTGCTTTCGATACTGCCGCCGTTGTCGCTCTACATCCACGTTCCCTGGTGCGTACGCAAATGTCCCTATTGCGATTTCAATAGCCATGAAGCCTGTGGAGATGCGCCAGAGCGTAGATATATAGACGCGCTTATTTCGGACCTGGATCATTCATTGCCGAAAATATGGGGCCGCCGCGTTTACTCAATTTTCTTTGGGGGCGGCACGCCGAGCCTGTTTTCCGCCCAAGCCATTGACGAAATCCTCGCCGCAGTCCGGGCGCGCGTCACGCTGGATATCGATGCGGAAATTACCCTGGAAGCCAATCCGGGTACGTTCGAGGCCAGGAAATTCCGCGGCTTTCGGGATGCCGGAGTAAATCGGTTGTCCATCGGCATTCAAAGTTTTAACGATACGCACCTGCGGGCACTGGGCCGTATCCACGATAGTGGCGAGGCCCGACGCGCCATCGAGATCGCACAGGCCGATTTCGACAACATCAATCTCGATGTCATGTTCGCACTCCCTGGGCCGGATGCCAGGCAAACGCTCGAAGAATGTGAACTGGATATCGATTCCGCGCTTTCATATGGCACCAATCATTTATCCATCTATCACCTTACGCTGGAGCCCAATACATTGTTCCATCGTTTTCCACCGAAGTTACCTGATGACGACGTGGCTGGGGACATGCAGCAAATGATTACGCAAAAACTTGCGGGAGCGGGCTATGGTCATTACGAAACTTCAGCGTTTGCTAAGCCAGGATGGGAGTGCCGCCACAATCTTAATTACTGGCGCTTTGGTGACTATCTGGGCATTGGCGCGGGCGCGCATGGAAAAATCTCTTTCCCGGACCGAATCACCCGTGAAGCGCGCTACAAACAGCCCAATGTTTTCATGGACAACGCGCTCGTTGGTACCGCGATTCAGGAAGAGAAGATGGTTCCACGCGGCGAATTGCCCTTTGAATTCATGCTCAACGCACTGCGGTTAACGAACGGTTTTGCCGTTTCACTGTTTACCGAGCGCACCGGTTTGCCCATCACGGCCATCAACCGGCAACTTGATACCGCTGAGGAACGCGGTTTGATTGTCCGCGATATCAAAATCGTCCAGCCAACTGAGAAAGGCCAGATGTTTCTAAACGACTTGCTGGAGATATTCTTGCCGGAAGGCGCAGATCCCGGTCGGTCGTGAATATCCGCCGCCTTATTTACCGGCGCGCTTGTCGCGCTCAATAACGGCGTAAGCAGAGTGATTGTGGATCGACTCGAAGTTTTCTGATTCAATCACGTAGGCGTCCACGCGCGCGTCGGCATTCAGTGCCGCCGCGATATCACGCACCAGATCCTCGACAAATTTTGGGTTGTCGTAGGCGCGCTCGGTGACGAATTTTTCATCAGTCCGTTTGAGAATGCCGTAAAGCTCTGCTGACGCCTGATCCTCCGCGATGCGGACGATGTCTTCGATCATCATCGGTGTATTACTGCGCAGCGAGATACTGATGTGCGAACGCTGGTTGTGCGCGCCGTAAGCTGAAATTTCCTTCGAGCACGGACATAGACTGGTAACGGGCACCGTCACTTTGGTAATGACCGTTGTTGTTTCACCGCTGATTTCGCCGGTCAACAACACTTCCACATCGAGTAGTGATGTCACCCCGGAAACAGGCGCGGATTTTTTGATGAAATACGGAAATGCAATCTGGATGCGCCCTTCCGTGACTTCAAGCCGCTCTACCATACGTTTGAGCAGTGCGCCAAAAGTGGCCGCGGATAACGCCTCATCATTGCTTTCCAGCGTTTCCACAAACCGCGACATATGCGTGCCCTTGACGTCGTGCGCCAGGCGTACCGTCATATCAAAGGTCGCTATCGTGTGCTTGATCTCGCCGTCCCGGCCCAATACACGGATAGGATGCCGCAGCGCTTTGATGCCAACACGGTCGATGGCGATTTCGCGGGTGTCGGCCATGCCTTGCACATCGGGGATCTCAGCCAGCAGGGGCGAAGTAAGTGGCAAATGACGATCTCGTTGATTCATAACAAAAACAGTTCCTTTGGACGGCCTGCCAGTATAGCCCTGACCGCAATATTGAGCAAAGCAGTTAGTGCTTTTGAGATTGGGATACAACTGCCGTTTTCAATTTTTGGAAAAGCCGGCCAACGAAAAGGGGCGTCCGAAGACGCCCCTTTTCAAGGCAGGATAATGACGGTAAGGCTTAGTTGTACGCCGTCTCGCCGTGCGATGTGATGTCGAGACCTTCGCGTTCCTCATCTTCCGGAACCCGCAGTCCAACCACCATTTTGACAATGAATAGTGATACTGCCGCGACGACGCCGGACCAGACCACGGCAATAGCGACCGCTTTTGCCTGAATCACGAGTTGCTCGCCGATCGACGTGAAGCCGGTCGTTGCTTTGACCCAGTCCGTTACGAAACCGGGGCCACCGAGATCGGGCGAAACGAATACACCCGTGAGCAGGGCACCCAGAATGCCGCCAACGGCGTGTACGCCGAACACATCGAGCGAATCGTCGACTTTGAGCATGCGCTTGAGACCGGTCACACCCCACAGGCAAACTGCACCCGCTGCTATGCCGATCACAAACGCACCGGGAATACCGACGTTGCCCGCTGCGGGCGTAATCGCAACCAGACCCGCCACCGCGCCTGAGGCAGCGCCGAGCATGGATGGTTTACCTTTTAGCAACCACTCAGCCAGCGTCCACGATAACACCGCACAAGCAGTCGCGAGGAAGGTGTTCATGAAGGCGAGTACGGCCGAGTTGCCGGCTTCGAGTGCAGAGCCCGCATTGAAGCCGAACCAGCCGAACCACAACAGCGAAGCGCCAATCATGGTCATCGTCAAGCTGTGTGGCGTCAGGGCCTCCTTGCCAAAACCGATGCGCTTGCCGAGGAAATAAGCCGCCACCAAACCGGCTACGCCTGCATTGATATGAACGACTGTGCCGCCTGCAAAATCAAGCGCACCCATTTGCCAGAGATATCCCGCCTTTGCATTCAAACCATCGACCAGTTTCGGGTCGGTGTACGCGTCAGGACCCATCCAGAACCACACCATATGCGCCATCGGCAGATAAGCAAACGTAAACCACAAGACCATGAACAGCAGCACAGCAGAGAATTTCATGCGCTCAGCCACGGAGCCCAGGATCAGGCAGCAGGTGATTGCCGCAAACGTACATTGGAACGCGGCAAACAGCATCTCCGGGATCACCACGCCTTTGCTGAAGGTGGCAGCCATTGCGAATTCACCTTTAGCCAGATCGGCGATGCCTTTGAAGAATAGTCGATCGGTTCCGCCAAAAAATGCATTGCCTTCGGTAAACGCAAAGCTGTAGCCGTAGACCACCCAGAGTACCGATATCAACGAAAACGTGACGAACACCTGCATCAACACGGACAGCATGTTTTTTGAGCGCACCAGACCGCCGTAGAACAGCGCCAGTGCGGGAACGCTCATCAACAGCACCAACGCGGTAGAAACCAGCATCCACGCCACGTCGCCCTTGTTTGGAACCGGTGCGGCAGGTGCTGCAACGGCAGCGGGTGTTGCCATGGCAGGTGTTGCAAGTGCCGTGGCCGCCAGCACCGGTGCAGGCATTGCGCCTGTCGGCGCTGCACCCGCAGGTGCGCTTGCAGGCGCCGACGGCTCGGCTTTCTTGTCCTGCGCTTGTACCGCTCCTGTCAACAACAGGCTGCTCATCAACGCAAGTGAGATAAATAATCGTTTCATTTTTTGGGCTCCCGGGCTTAGAGTGCGTCCGCGCCGGTTTCACCGGTGCGAATGCGAATGACCTGCTCAAGGCTGAAGACAAAAATCTTGCCGTCACCGATCTTGCCGGTATTCGCGGATTTTTCGATGGCTTCGATGACTTGCTCGACCAATTCGTCCTTGATTGCCGCCTCGATCTT
>JBKJVA010000015.1:0-3809 GCA_046589675.1 Usitatibacteraceae bacterium | reverse complement strand
AGTTGCTGCCGGTCTCATCATCCTGATTTCGCTGGCGCTGGGGATTCCCGGCAGCCCGATTTTTTTGAACGCATGGTGGCTTGCCTTGACCGCCTTCGTCGGCGCCAATCTGCTGCAGAGCGGCTTGACCAAGTGGTGCCTGATGGAATCGATGTTGCGGAAGTTTGGCGTTAAACCGGGTTGTTGAGGCGCATAGCGAGCATCTTGCCTGCCCCGAATGCGGTACAGCCCATCGCGTAGCAGGGGAGTGTCAAGCCGGCGGACCCGGACGCCGACGTGCTCTGTGCATACTCACAATGCCGATTAAATGCAGAAAACGCTAGCACTGGTGCGGCGTTCTGACATAAAAGCCGTGAAAAGCCGCTCTGGTATTAGAGTTTCATAATTTTTTGCGGTGTATCAAAGTCCAGACCATCGAACAAATTAATCCCATCGGCTGCGATTTAAACTGATGTGGCGCAAGTCAGGTCAATCATCACACTAAAAAAATGACTGCAATTATATGGCGTCCATAACACTTTGAATCGCACCCAATCCCCTCCCGTTCGCCATACCGAGCGGATTTGCTGACGGGGTTATTTCACAGTAAGTGTTGCGCGTTCGTTCTGAACGAAACCGTTATCGCCGTCCCAGCTAAACACGAATACACCGCTCGCCGTCGCTGTGGTGTGAAAGGCGAGGTATGGGTTTGCAGCAACGGCCGCGTACAGCGTAGCGCTGAAAATGTGTTCACTTTTATCACGCGTGCCGTTCTCCTCAAACCGGCAGGTGAAGCGACGGATCAGGTCGCGCGCCATCATCGCGCCTTCACTGCTGCGCCGATAACCGGTCTCCATCGGGTGCTGAATAAGCGTACGGATTTCGATGACCGAATGTCGCATTGCGGTGGAAGGGAAAGTGATGAGTGCTCGAGCCAAAACGTTACTTCCTTCTCATTCTTCAATGCACGCCGCCAGCGTGACCAGCACATCCACTGTGTGAGACCAAACGCTGCCGTCGCTCATCTTGGCAAGCGCCACCAGCTTTTGCGTCGTGGCCAGACGGATACGCGTGGTAACCTGCGCGCGCCCGGTGCGTGGACCGAGCATGAACTCGGCAACTTCGCGTTGCGGATTTTTTTCGTTAAATATGGCGATGCCAACGACATGGTCAGCAGCCGTCATCGGACTTTCAACGCTGACTTCAATTGGCACGCTATTGCCGTTGTCGACGAGCGGGGCAATATCGAGCTTGACGCGGCCTTCACGCACCCCTGTCGCACCTGCATAGTTGCGCACGGCAGCAGCGAGTGAATCGTCCTGCGCCAAGACAGTCGCAGGGCGCACCAGTACCCATACTGCTGCGCTCACACTGCTGGCAAGAAACGTTCGACGCGACTTCACGGTCTCAGGCGCATCCAGGATTGCCGGACGATGACATGGGCGGTCGCCAGTTTGCAAGCCGGCCTGGCACAAACACAACAAGCACCATCAGGCTTTCAAACTATGATTTTTCAATGGCAGATCACGAATGCGCTTTCCGGTCGCCGCGAAAATTGCGTTCAGCACGGCCGGTGCAGCCACCGCAATGGTCGGCTCACCGACACCGCCCCAAAAACC
Organism: Usitatibacteraceae bacterium; assembly: GCA_046589675.1. Classification (GTDB taxonomy): domain Bacteria; phylum Pseudomonadota; class Gammaproteobacteria; order Burkholderiales; family Usitatibacteraceae; genus UKL13-2. Next base: position 2,211 of record JBKJVA010000015.1, on the reverse strand, counting down.
ACCGGAAGGCATAACGATGGTTTCGACGGCGGGCATATCCGCCAAAAGCAATGATGGATATTCGTGGAAATTTGTCTGTTCAATGCGACCGTCTTTCACCGTACATGCCTGATACAGCGCGGCGGACAGCCCATATACAAATGAACCCTCGACCTGTGCTTCGATCTGTTGCGGATTGACGGCGTGGCCCGAGTCGGTCGCGGCGACGATTCGATGAACCTTGAGTACGCCCTCTTTACTGATCGAAATCTCTGCACACGCTGCCACGTAGCTGCCGAAGCCCATCGTCTGCGCGAGACCTCTAAAGATACTCTTCGGCGCGGGCTTGTCCCACTCCACCCGTTTGGCTACCGCATCCAGCACGGCGAGATGCCTGGGATGCTTTGCCATCAGTTTCCTGCGTAATGCCAGCGGATCTTGTTTGGTGGCGTGCGCGATTTCATCGATAAACGATTCGAGGTAAATCGCGTTCTGGTTCAGGTTCACACCGCGCCAAAAGCCCGGTGGCACATGCGGATTGCGCATGGCGTGGTCGATCAGCAGGTGAGGGAACGTATAGCCGATAACTGTGTCTCCCCCAGACGCATTCAAGCCCTGAAAGACAACTGGATCTTTGCCGTCGCGTATGTTCTGCGGTGCCACCCCGGCCAGAATCGATTGCCCGGAAATGCGCATATGCAACGCGGTGATCTCACCCTTGTCGTCGAGCCCCGCGACCAGCTTACATTGCGTGACCGGATGGAAGCGGCCCTGGGCCATGTCTTCCTCACGCGACCAGATCATCTTGATCGGGATACCTGGCATCTGCTTGGCAATCGCCACTGCCTGACGCACATAGTCTGTTGCGCCACGTCGACCGAAGCCCCCGCCGAGGTGAATTTTGTACACCTCGCATTTCTCCGGTGGCAAGCCTGAGGCTTCGGATGCGGCGGCGTGCGCGGCCTCACCGTTTTGCGTCGGCACCCATACTTCGCATCGCTCGGGCGTCCAGCGCACGGTGGCATTCATCGTCTCCATGCAGGCGTGATTTTGATGCGGATACGAATAGACCGCTTCGATTTTGCGTGCGGCACTGGCAATGGCCGCCGGTGCGTCGCCGATGCTGTTGCCGACGACGGCATCCTTCGCGTCGAGGCCTGCCTTTAAGACTTCCGCAAAGGTGGCGCTGGAGAGTTTTGCGTTCGGGCCTTCATCCCACTCAATCTTCAATGCGTCCAGCGCGGTCTTGGCGCGCCACCAGGTGTCTGCCACCACCGCGACCGCGCTGTCGCCAACCCGCAAGACTTTTTTCACGCCGGGGCGCTTCAGCACGGCAGCATCATCGACACTTTTCACTTTGCCACCAAACACCGGGCTGTCTTTCACTGCAGCATTCAACATCCCGGGCAACGTAAGATCCATCCCGTAAATTTGCTTACCGGTCGTTTTGTCGACCGTATCGAGCCTTGCCAGACGTTTTCCGGCAATCTGCCAATCCCTGGGGTCTTTGAGCTTTACGTCTGCTGGCGGCGTAAGTTTCGCGGCCATTGCCGCGACTTTTCCGTAAGTCGTAGTGCGTTTTGATGGGGCGTGGAGGATGACGCCTTTGGCGACGCTGCATTCAGCGATCGGCACTTTCCATTCGTCTGCGGCCGCCTGCAATAACATCAGGCGCGCCGTCGCGCCGCCTTTGCGGACGTAATCCTGCGAGCCGCGAATACCCTGGCTACCGCCAGTGCCGAAGCTACCCCATGGGCGCTTGCGCTCAAGACTCTGGCCGGGCGTGGGATATTCGGTCGTCACTTTTGCCCAATCGCATTCGAGTTCCTCGGCGACCAACTGCGATAGACCAGTGAGCGTGCCTTGTCCCATTTCTGATCGGGCGATGCGAATGACGACGGTATCGTTTGGTTGCACCACGACCCACGCATTGATTTCAGCGTTGGCAGCTTGTGCTTGGGCGTTTTTCAAAAACGGGATGTGAAACCCGACTACAAGACTGCCTGTGACGGCAGCGGAGCCTTGAACAAATCGACGACGTGCAGGGCTGGCAGGATTGGTAATGGCGGTCGTTTTCATGCTTCACCTCCAGCGATGTGCTCAATGTTGAGGGCATTGGCGGTTTTCTTTCCGCCTGCCATTTCCTTGGCGGCGGCTTTGATGGCGGTGCGCACCCGGTTGTAGGTACCGCATCGGCAAATATTGGTCATCGCATCATCAATTTGTTTGTCG
>JBKJVA010000243.1:0-2192 GCA_046589675.1 Usitatibacteraceae bacterium | reverse complement strand
TTACACGCCAGCGACGCCACAAGTGCATAAAATGAAGAAAATGGCGGAAAAGCTCACCATTGCCCTTGTTCCCACTGCCCACATTCTCGCCTGGGTGGCAGCGAAGAAACACCCGCCTTTTTGCGTTGGCTTTGCGGCAGAAAGCGAGAACATCGCCGAAAATGCGCGTAAAAAGCGGTTAAATAAGGGCATCCCCCTGATTATTGCCAATTCAGCATCGACCGCGATCGGTGCAGACGACAATGAGATTATGTTAATCGACGAGAGCGGCGAATACCCGATCCCCAAGGGCCCGAAAATAGAAATTGCACGCGTCATTGTTGATCACGTCTCAAAAATGCTCGCCTCGCAAGCCCCGCAGCAGCCAGGTCTCAAATCCGTTAAAAATGCGTAAGCTCGATGTTCGCATTCTGGATCGCAGGCTTCTCGAGCAACTGCCCCAATACGCAACCCCTGGCTCAGCCGGACTCGATCTGCGCGCTTGCATTGAGACGCCTGTCACGCTGAAACCCGGTGAAACGACGCTTGTACCTTCAGGGATTGCGATTCACCTCGACGATTCGACCACGGCAGCGATGATCCTGCCGCGCTCCGGATTAGGCCATAAACACGGCATCGTGCTGGGCAATCTCGTCGGGCTGATCGACTCCGACTACCAGGGGCAGATATTTGTCTCGGTCTGGAACCGCGGGCACGTCGAATTCACAATTCAGCCGATGGAGCGCATTGCGCAGATGATCGTGGTACCGGTGCTGCAGGTTGAATTCAACGTCGTCACCGATTTTGTCGCGTCCAATCGAGGCGACGGCGGTTTTGGTAGTACCGGTAAAAAATAGCTGCATCGGCCGTTGGCCGTCGTCGGCGACAGTTGGAGTGCGGTCGTTATTGGCAAGCTACCCTGACGACAAACGCAATACAAACCACTTATTCGGAACCAATAACCCCATGATGCTCCCGCTCCTGCGTTGGCTTACCATTGCGCTGGCCGTCTTCGCCATCACATCCACCTATGCCCTCGCTGACGCGCAGGGGTCGACAGAAGGCAAACCGCAAACCGGTTTGCCAACGATCATCCTCAAGGTGGGCGGGCAAAATGTGCGCGCCGATGTTGCCCATACAGACGCCACGCGCCAGGTCGGCTTGATGTTTCGAAAAAAAATGGGGCCACAGGAGGGCATGCTGTTCGTGTTTCCTGAGGTTGGCTATCACGCGATGTGGATGAAAAATACGCTTATCCCTTTGTCGGTCGCCTACATGAATGAGCGTGGCGTCGTTCTTTCGATTCACGAAATGCAGGCTTTCTCGGAGGTTTCACACCAATCTGCCGGGCCGGCACGCTTTGCGCTGGAAATGAATGCAGGTTGGTTCGGCACCAACAAAATCAGCGCGGGCGATACCATCAAGGGACTCGACAAGGCACCCAAGCCTCAATAAGTATTGGCTAGCCTCAGCACCCCTTCCACTCCCACGCGTGCGATTCAAAATGATGTGGCGCAATCGGGGTATTTATTGAACGGGATGGCATGTTCGTTACATGTACCTTCTCCCACTGACGGGTTTTTGGGGTTGTTGACCAAGCCAGAGTACTGGCGTGCATCACAGCGCGAAAGCGCCTGGAAACGCGCATCAATATTGCACCTTGGTCAGGAGTGCCTTCCTAAAGCATCCCTGAATCACCTTGCACATCAGTCTGATTTACGCCATTCCCACTCCCGCCAGCCTTTGAGCATCGGGAAATATAATCCCAGCCTGATCGCTGTCCATTTCGATGGGCCCTCCATCGCGCTCAGAATCTGCGCGTACGTTTCCAACTGCGCACGATAACGTTTGGCTTCGTTGTCCAGAAACGTGTCGACGTCCGCGCCCTCGTGGCTGCCTGTTTTAAAGTCAATTATCCAACGCACGTTCTGCTCATCGACAAATGTCCGGTCAATACCGATGTTGATGAGTGCACCATTTTGCAGACCCGTCAATCGCCACTCGGCGCGTGCGTGTCGGTGCGATTGCAACGTCCAGCAGCCGCGCGCATCGGCGAGGGTATTGACCAATGCGTCCACCACGCGTGATGCTGCAGTGTGCACTGCATCGGCTGCCACGCCGCGCGAGGCCATCTCTCGTTCAAACGTCGGTGCCAGCAAAACGATTCGTTCCCGATGCCATTTCTCAACCCCGTCGTCAGCGATGTGCTGCAA
>JBKJVA010000298.1:0-6176 GCA_046589675.1 Usitatibacteraceae bacterium | reverse complement strand
TCGCCGAGGCAGTTGAGGCGCTGAAGGCGTGCGGAATTGATGTTGCCGGTGCTGATGACCTTTCGGGATCAAGCCCGAAGGACTGATGATTTCAGTCGGCTAGGCGAGGGGTCTGCCAGCAGGATCGATAAACACTTTACCGTCGACCACGATGGTATGGAAGGTGCGCAAGGAAACCATGCACGGCGGAGTGACGACTTCACCGGTACGAATATTGAATGCGCCATTGTGAAAATCGCATTCGATGGTGTCGCCTTCCACGCAACCTTCCGACAGCGAGCCGGGGCCGTGGGTGCAGTTGTCATCGGTTACAAAGAAGTGATTGCCGAGGTTGAATACGGCGAGTGTCAGACCAGCAGCTTCAATCTTGACGACACCGCCTTCGGGGACGTCGACCGTCGGACAAAGTTCTAACAATGCAAGGGCAGAAGAATCGTTCATGGATCTGGAGTGAAATACAGGTTGAGCGCGAAAGTATGCAGGATTTGTCAAGCTTGGCCAGCAAATTGTTGCGACTCAAATTGACACCGCGCGTAAAGAAATGATAACGTAAACCTGCGTAAGAGGAACGATGTTCCGTATAAAAGAACAATTACCATCGCCCGCTTTTATTGCCGGTTTTTTTGCGGCAGGATTGCGACGATTACGAATAACTTCCCGCGCGACGAGATACTTGAAAAGAAGGAATATTCCAAATGTTGAAGCCTGAACAAAATGCACTCGCAACGCAGACCGGTCCGGGAACGCCGATGGGCGATTTGTTCCGCCGCTACTGGCTGCCCGCGCTGCTGGCGCAGGAGTTGCCGGCGCCAGATTGCCCACCAGTGCGCCTGAAGATGTTATCAGAGCGCATGGTTGCATTCCGCGATACGCAAGGTCGCCTGGGACTGATCGACGAATTTTGCGCGCATCGCGGCGTGTCGCTGTGGTTTGGCCGTAACGAAGAAAACGGCATCCGCTGCCCCTATCACGGTTGGAAGTATGACGTGAACGGGCAGTGCATTGAAGTGCCTTCGGAACCCGCGGAAAGCGGGTACTGCAATAAAATCAAATTGAAGTCCTATCCGATGATCGAGCGCGGCGGCGTGATCTGGGTATACATGGGACCGCCCGAACATCAGCCGCCGTTTCCGGAATTCGAATTCGCGACTGTGCCGCCGCAGCAGAGCTATGTTTCCAAACGTTTTCAGGAGTGTAATTTTTTGCAGGCGATGGAAGGTGGCATCGATTCCAGTCACGTGTCGTTCCTGCATAGCGGCAGCCTCAATACAGACCCGTTGTTCAAGGGTGCAAAGGGAAATCAATACAACCTCAATGACCGCAAACCTGTTTTTGAGGTTGTGGAAAGCGAAGGTGGACTGTACATCGGTGCACGTCGCAATGCTGAAGATGGCCACTATTACTGGCGGATCACACCGTGGGTCATGCCGTGCTTCACGATGGTGCCGCCGCGCGGCGATCACCCTATGCATGGCCATTTCTGGGTGCCAATCGACGACGAGAATAATTGGGCATGGAGCTTCGACTATCACCCGGTGCGTGCATTGAGCCATGCGGAGCGTAGCGCGATGGAAGCCGGAAAGGGCATTCATGTTGCAGTCGACAGTAACTTTCGTCCATTGCAAAACAAAGACAATGACTACCTGATGGATCGCGCCGCACAAAGAGCCGGTATCACCTACAGTGGTATCGAAGGCATCGGCATGCAGGACGCATCTCTGCAGGAAAGCATGGGCCCGCTCTGCGACCGTACCAAGGAAAATCTGGTGTCTACCGACAACGGCATCATCATGGCTCGCCATCGATTGATGAAAGCGGCGAAGGCGCTGCGCGACAAAGGCACACCACCGCCGGCGATTAATCCCTCTGCACAGCGGGTGCGCTCCGCATCGGTAGTATTGCCTGCCGGCGTGGCATTCAAGGATGCCGCAAAAGATGCACTGCTGGCGCGTGAAGGTGTTGCCCAATCTTCGGTCTGAAAGCGGTGCAATGAATGCCCGGAATCCGTGCTGGCAGCAAATGCGTGCTCGATTAAAAATCAAAAATAACTATTTAGGAACATGATTGTGGAAAAAGTAAAAGCAGCGGTGAAGACAGGGGCCAGTCAGATAGAAATCCGCGAGTTCCCGATGCCTGAAATCGCCGACGACAGCGCGCTGATGAAAATGGAAGTCGCTGGTATCTGCGGCACCGATGTCAAAATGTACAAGGAGCCTCTGCGCGATGGCCCGGTAATCATGGGCCACGAGAATATCGGTTACATCGCCAAGGCTGGCCGTGAGTTTACGCGCCGCAAGGGTTTCAAAGAGGGTGACCTGGTATTCGTCGAACATTATGTTCCGTGCACTAAATGCGAATGGTGTCACAAGGGCGAATACCGCCACTGCGAAAACACCGACTGGCGATCCAATCCCGACGGTCGCCGCTACGGCTACACGACCTCCAATAACGCGCACCATTTGTGGGGTGGATTTGCTGAATATGTTTACCTGCCATGGAATGCCGTGGTACACAAAGTTCCCGATGGCGTGACGCCGGAGCTCGCGGGATTGGTGACGCCAATGGCCAACGGTATCGAGTGGTCGCTGTTCGACGGCGGTGTCGGCTATGACTCGGTGGTACTGATTCAAGGACCCGGTCAGCAAGGGCTCTCACAGACGGTGATCTGCAAGCAAGCGGGTGCGGCGCTCATCATTGTCACCGGTACGAGTAAAGATGCGGCGCGTATGGAAGTTGCCAAGCGGCTTGGCGCCGATTACGTCATCGACGTCAATAGGGAAGACCCGCTGGCGCGCATCATGGAAATCACCGGCGGTCGCGGTGTCGATGTGGTACTCGATTGCACGGCAGGCGCTGGTACATTCCCGATCATGCTCGGCATCGAAGCGCTAAAGCGCAAGGGTGGCACCATGGTCGTACAAGGTGAAATGGGCGACTTCCCCAATTTCCCCGTTGGCAAAATGACTATTAAATTTATCACGCTCAAAAGTGCACGCGGCCACAGTTACCGCGCCTGCGAGTATGCTTTGCAGCAGCTGGCTTCCAAGCGCTTCCCGCTGGAGGAGGTCACCACGCACAAATTTGCGCTCAAAGATGTTGACCTCGCGATTCGCTCTGTCGGCAATGCCGGTGTGCCGGACGTGATCCATGCCTCGTTAATGCCCTGGCTTTAGCCCACACTGTTCGCTTCTCACTATTAATGCCGGTTGCAGATCCTCGATGATCGAACGAATCCCCGTCACGGTACTCACGGGCTATCTTGGCGCTGGCAAAACCACGTTGCTGAACCGCATCCTGTCCGAAGACCATGGCCGCCGTTATGCCGTGATTGTCAATGAATTCGGCGCGATTGGTATCGACAGTGACTTGATCTTGAACGCCGATGAAGAGTTGTTCGAGATGAACAACGGCTGCATTTGCTGCACCGTGCGTGGCGACCTGATCCGCACGTTGCATACTTTACTGTCGAAACAATCTGACAATAAAAAAACGTTCGACGCCATCATCGTCGAAACCACCGGTCTGGCCGATCCCGGCCCGGTCGTCCAGACTTTCTTTGTCGATCATTTTTTGCAGGAACGTACAATCCTCGATTCGGTAACTACCGTAGTCGACGCCAAACATATTCTGCAGCGCCTGGCCGACAGTCGCGAAGCCGTTGAGCAAATCGCCTTCGCTGATCAAATTGTCTTGAATAAGTCAGAGCTGGTATCTGCAGAAGTATTAAGCACGATTGAAATGCGCCTTCGTGCCATCAATCCACTGGTGCCGATGCATCGTGCGCAGCGGGCGAACGTCGCACTGGACAAAGTTCTGGGACGCGGCGGTTTCGACCTGGAGCGTATCGTTTTACTGGAACCGGATTTTTTAGGATTCAAACCGCCAGCGGCGCATGGCGAGGTCGGACACATCCACGACGAGCACTGTGGACACGAACACGTTGAACATGATCATGTGCATGACAACGATATCCTCAGTATTTTCCTTGTGTCGCATACCCCGATGGATCGCAGCATGATCAGCGCATGGCTCACGCATTTGGTGGCCACACAAGGCAAGGATATCCTGCGCGCCAAGGGTATCATCGACGTAGAGGACGAACCCCGGCGGTTGGTATTTCAGGCGGTGCATATGTTGCTCGAAGCCGATTTGCAGAAGACCTGGAAGCCAGATGAGGCACGCCACAGCCGCCTGGTATTTATCGGTCGCCATCTGGACCAGATCGCCATGCAGGCAGGATTCGACGGCTGCATCGCCACTGCCCCAAGCTCAACTCTAGCCGTGCAATTGTCAAACCAACCGGCCCTCATTCAATGATCATCGATACTCACTGCCATTACACCACCGAGCCGAAAGCGCTGCATGTGTTCCGTGACAAGCAGTTGGCCGGGCTCGCGGATCCCGCGCGCAAGCCCGCATCCCTCGATCTAGGCATCAGTGACGAGGAATTGATCAATAGCGTTGCGTCGCAATTGAAACTGCAGAAAGATCGGGGTAGCGATCTCACCATTTTCTCGCCGCGCGCTGCTGGCATGGCGCATCACATTGGTACTGAGGAGGTAAGCCGGCACTGGACAACGATCAGCAACGATCTGATCCATCGGTTGTGCACGCTGTTACCAAATAATTTTGTCGGCGTCGGTCAGTTGCCGCAGTCACCTGGCGTGTCGCCAAAGAACTGTATTCCGGAGCTGGAACGCATTGTCAATGAATTGGGTTTCGTCGGTATCAATCTCAATCCCGATCCTTCCGGGGGCTACTGGACCGGTCCGCCGCTGACCGACAGACACTGGTACCCCATCTACGAGAAACTTTGCGACTTGAATGTGCCGGCGATGATTCATGTCACCTCCTGCTGTAATCCGAATTTCCATCATACCGGTGCGCATTACATCAACGCAGATACGGCTGCCTTCATGCAACTGATTCAGGGCAATTTGTTCAAGGACTTCCCAACGTTAAAGTTTGTTATCCCACATGGCGGCGGCGCGGTGCCATATCACTGGGGTCGTTATCGCGGGCTTTGTCTGAGTATCAGGAAAGCGCCGCTGGCCGAGCATGTGATGCAAAACGTTTATTTCGATACCTGCGTTTATCACTTGCCGGGTATCGAATTGCTGACCAAGGTAATCTCGATCGACAATATTTTATTCGCCTCCGAAATGCTGGGTGCGGTGCCTGGTCTAGACCCAGAGAATGGTTTTCCATTCGACGATACCAAACGCTATATCGACCAGGTCACCGCGTTGACAGAAGCCGAGCGCTACAAGATTTTCGAGGGTAATGCGCGCAAGGTTTATCCGCGCCTTGATGCATTGCTGACCAAACGCGGCCATATGGCCAGAAATTTTCCCTAAGTAAGATTTGAACGCAATGGTGAAAACGTGAACGCCCAGACCTCCTCTGATTTATCCGACATCCGCCGCGACTTCAAACGCGTCTCGCCCGACGTAGTGCAAAGGGCGTCCAGGTTCGCCGCCTCGATTCTTGCTGATGTGGCGGGCCGTCGCGGTACGGTCGATGGCCGCATTCGTCCGCTGTCAACCGCCACGAGGCTGGCCGGCCCTGCGTTCACGATCGAGATTCGCCCCGGTGACAACCTGATGATTCACGCGGCGATGGCGATGGCAAAGCCCGGCGATATCCTGGTGGTGGACGGCAAGGCCGACCGTAACTGCGCGCTGATGGGTTCGATCATGCTCAACGCCTGTAAAAAGCTGGGCTTGGGTGGCGTGGTGCTGGATGCCGCACATCGTGATACCGAAGAATTGCTGGTGCTCGGTTTTCCGGTGTACTCGGTGGGCGCAAACCCCAATGGTCCGACCAAGTACGTGCCGGGCCGCATCAACTGGCCGATCTCGTGTGGCGGCGTGGCCGTATGCCCGGGCGACCTGGTGGTCGGCGATGCGGATGGCGTGGTCATCATCGAGCGCGAAAAGGCCGAATCAATGCTTGAGTTGGCGATAAAAAAAGTAGCAGATGAGCAACAGCGCATCGCTGATATTCTGTCCGGTAAGGGCATACGGCCAAAGTGGCTGGAAACCTCGCTGCGCGCGGCTGGCGTGTTGAAAGATGGTGAAACACTTTAAGTTCAGAGGTTAGCAGGCAAATAAAGGAAGTCCATGGATTCAAAACATTCTGCAGTCACCATCCCAGTACTGCAGCAAATGAAGCGC
>JBKJVA010000246.1:0-5636 GCA_046589675.1 Usitatibacteraceae bacterium | reverse complement strand
GATGCCAACAATGGCAACTGGCGCACCGCAAGCCGCTGGCAATCGTTGATAAAACCGTATTTCCAGACAATTTTACATTCCTCATGGCCGGTTGATCCGCCATGTCAAGCCGACGTCCTCATTGCTCTTCACGCGCGCCGCAGCGCCGATTCGATCCAACGATATCGGGCCGCGCAGCCTGAAGGCGCGTTAATTGTCGTGCTGACTGGCACTGATTTATACGCGGATCTTGCCGTCAACGCAGCAGCGCGCGTTTCGCTTGAATTGGCCGACGCTCTGATCGTGCTACAGGAAGACGCCATTCAATACGTACCACGAGAACACCGCAAAAAGACCCATGTAATTTATCAGTCTGCCAAAACACTCGTGGCCGCCGAAAAACTCAAAAACCGGCTAAATTGCGTGGTGGCAGGTCATCTGCGCGCCGAAAAAGATCCGGACATCATCTTCCGACTCATCGAAACTCTGCCCGAAGATTCACCAATCCATATTCTTCACATCGGCGCGCCGAATGACGCGGCATTGGCTTCCCGGGCGCGCGCAATCGCACAAGCCAACCCCCATCAATACCACTGGGCCGGGGCGCTTTCCCATGGGCTCACGCGCGCGGCAATTAAGCGCTCACATTTGCTGGTCCACCCTTCCGTTATCGAGGGCGGCGCCAACGTGATCGTTGAAGCGCTGGCCTCGGGCACGCCAGTCGTCGCTTCCTACATGTCGGGAAACATCGGCATGCTGGGGCAGGATTACGCGGGTTATTTTCCAGTCGGCGATGCGGCGGCTCTGCGGGCATTGCTTGAACGTTGTGCAAATGACGCCAACTTTCTGTTGCGCCTGAACACGGCCTGCACCGCACGAGCAAAATTATTTATGCCGGAAGCCGAACGAAAAGCCCTGGTTAAACTCATATCGCAATTGATTTCACGCTGAAGCTATGAACGCCCGAAACGATATCAAGAGCATGATTCCACGTCTCACTTCGCTCTCCCATGGCGGCGGTTGCGGCTGCAAGATCGCCCCCACCGTATTGCAACAGATTATCACCAAATCAGACTTTGCAATGCTGCCCAAAGAGCTGTTGGTCGGCATTGAAACATCCGATGACGCCGCAGTTTATCTAATCAACGAAACCCAGGCAATTGTTGCGACCACTGATTTTTTCATGCCAATCGTTGACGATCCTTTCGACTTCGGACGCATCGCTGCAACCAACGCAATTTCTGATGTATACGCGATGGGCGGCACGCCACTGTTTGCGTTGGCGCTTGTGGGCATGCCGATCAACACGCTGCCGCTTGCGACCATCAAACAAATTCTTGACGGCGGAGAAGCAATTTGCAAAGCCGCAGGCATCCCCATTGCTGGCGGCCATACCATCGATTCGGTCGAGCCAATTTATGGACTGGTTGCGATTGGCATTGTTAACCCAAAAAATTTGAAGCGAAACGCAGGCGCCAAGCTGGGTGACAAACTAATACTTGGCAAGCCATTGGGCGTAGGCATCCTCAGTGCAGCGCTCAAAAAAGAAAAACTCAGTGAAGCCGGCTACGCAGCAATGATCGCGTCGACCACCAAACTCAATACACCAGGTATCAAGCTGGGCCAATTGGCCGGTGTGAACGCGCTAACCGATGTTACCGGGTTTGGATTGGCGGGCCATCTGCTGGAAATCTGTCGAGGCTCCAACCTTGGCGCGACTATTGACTTCGCCAGTCTGCCATTCATTGCCAACGCCATGGACCTGGCCAAACAAGGCATTGTTACCGGTGCGTCCGAACGTAATTGGACGGGCTACGGGAACGATATTGTAATCGGCAATAAATTCGGCCAAGTAGAGCGAAACCTGCTTACCGATCCGCAGACCTCCGGTGGGCTGCTGGTCGCATGCGAGCCTTCAGCGGTGGACAATGTGCTGGCGATTTTTGCAGCAGAAGGGTTCGCAAACGCCAAAGCTATTGGTGAAATGACAGCGGGGAAACCGCAGCTGATAATTAAGTAGCGATCCCGTGGCAATTACGACTTCTTTTCTGGTACCCGAATGCGGTACCTTCGAATAGCCATGTTCTGATTCGTGCATTTGTCTCGCTGGAGAACACTTTCGTCAGGACAAATCCGGCACGCGTATTGTCGCTGCCGGCACAAAAAAATTTCCAAACTGGTTTTTCATCGGCAACTGGTATCTACGCCAAACGCACCGCCTGACCATCACCAATTTCGACAGCTTCAAAACCTCTTGGACACTGTTAGCCAAACAATGTGTCGACCATCCGGTACGCACCTCTATGCCAGGCAGCGGCAACCTTTTTGAGGGACGACTGCCTTGACCTTGAGGACACACCGAAAATCAACGCGCGTAAAACACCCAGAATGCGTGATCGCTGTTGGTCCAAACGGCCATATCGGAAAATCCCGCCTCGCGCAGCATGGCTTCGAACTGTTCCCGTGAATATTTGTAAGAATTCTCGGAGTGAATCCGCTCACCTCGTGCGAATGTACGCGCAATTCCGCCAATCATCACGCTCTGTTCGACTACCGACTCCAAGTGCATTTCGACGCGTCCAAGTGCCTCGTTGTAAGTGCCAATATGACGCCAGTACAACTCGTTAAAATCGGCTTTGATGACACGGTTAATATGTCGCAACGCATTAACATTGAATGCCGCCGTCACGCCGAGCGCATCGGCATAAGCCGCATCGAGACGGCGTTTGTCTTTCTTGGCGTCGACACCGATCAACAATCCACCGCCCTCGGTGTATCCGCGTATCTGTCGAAGGAACTGCGTCGCCGCTGCGGGCGTGAAATTGCCAATGCTCGAGCCCGGATAGAACAGTGTCGTGGGTGCGGTCAACAGGTCGGCTGGAATGTCCAGCCGCTGCGAAAAATCGGTGATCAGCCCGAACATTTCAATTTCCGGAAATTCGGCTGCCATGTTGCCGAGTGCAGTGTCCAGAGTTGGACCAGCAATGTCGATTGCCAGATAGCGTTGCGGCTGAATGAAGGGAAGCCACGAAATCGCCTTGCAGCAGTCGCCCGCGCCAAGGTCGACAAACGTGCCACAGCGTCCTGCCTCGGCGATCTTCGCACTGATTTCACCCCGGTGCTGCTGGAAAATCGAAAGTTCGGTACGTGTGGGGTAATACTCATCCAATTGGCAAATTGCGGCGTACAAAGCGCAACCCAGCGGGTCATAGAAATATTTTGGCTCGATATGCGCGGGCGATGCGAGCAGGCCAGCTATCAATAGCGTGCGTTCACGCTCGCGATTAACGTGGAGTTGGTTGATAATATGAACGCCACGGTCGGCTGGAATTTGCGTTGCTTTGAATTCTGGTTTGTTCATTTTGCCGACAGTTTGCCTAAATTATGTATGCGCCGGACCGACTGTGGACCACCCTGCCGCATGCGAAGATTTTGCCGTTATTTTCTTTTAACTTTAACGTACGGAGTTTGCCATGATTAGTCTGTCTTCTTCACGCACATTAAAAACGCTTTTTACTTGCGCATGGTTCGCCATGTTTTCCGCGGCACATGCGCAGCAGGTATTTCGCGTCACGACCATCCCCGAAGAAGCCGCAACCGAACAGACTCGGAAATTCACGCCACTTGCGCAGTATCTGGAGAAGAAACTCGGTGTCAAGGTCGAATTTACGCCGGTGACTGATTACCCGGCAGCCGTTGAAGCGTTGGTGAACAAGAAAGTTGAATTAGTTTGGTTTGGTGGATTCACGTTTGTACAGGCAAGCATTCGCTCAAACGGTAAGGTCATCCCGATCGCCCAGCGCGAAGAAGACACAAAGTTCCAGTCAGTTTTCATCAGCAAGACGGATTCGGGTATCAAGAAACTGGAGGATTTAAAAGGCAAGCAAGTTTCCTTTGGCTCGCAGTCGTCCACATCAGGTCACCTGATGCCACGCAGTTTCTTGCTGCAAGCCAAAATTGACCCGGAAAAAGACTTCAAACGCATCGCGTACTCCGGTGCACACGATGCAACGATCGCATCCGTCGTGAGCGGCAAAGTTGATGCAGCGGCACTCGATATTACGGTTTGGAAAAAATTTGTCGCGGAAAGCAAGGTTGACACTAAAGCCGTTGATGTTTTCTACACCACGCCTGGCTTCTACAATTACAACTGGGCGGTGCATGCCGACATGCCGACGGCGTTGCGCGCAAAAGTGACAAAAACGTTACTGGATATTGATCCCGCCACCCCTGAAGGCGCGGAAATTCTCAAACTCAATCGCGCCACCCGCTACATCCCCACCGATGCGGGCAATTACAAAGGTATCGAGGCCGCAGCACGCAGCGCAGGTTTGTTGTAACGCTGCACCGGCTTTTTGTAATTGAAGCTCCAAACCAAACAACTTAGCGCGCGCCATCCTGCGGCGCGCGCGGGGACACCCGCTGCCCTGCGAGATGCTTCGATCGACATCGCCTCGGGTGAGCAAGTCGCCATCATCGGACCATCCGGTGCGGGCAAGACTACGTTGCTCAGCGCGCTAGCCTGCGCCCTTCAACCGACCCTCGGCACCGTCATGATCGACGGCCACGACCCGTGGCAGTTGTCACGACCGCAGTTGCAGTTGCTGCGTGGTCGGCTTTATCTCGCGCCCCAGGTACCGCCGCTGCCGCCGCGGCAGCGCGTCGTGACTTCCGTTCTGGCGGGCAGCCTTCCGGCGATGGGTTTCTGGACGAGCTTGCGATCCTTGTTTTATCCCCAAAACATCTCTGGCGCGCATGCAGCCCTGGACAAGTTTGACCTAAGCGAAAAAATATTTGATCGTGTGGATCGCTTGTCCGGTGGTGAGCGTCAGCGCGTCGGTCTGGCGAGGGCGCTGGTTTCACCGGCAACTCTGTGGCTGGTCGACGAACCTTTGTCTGCGCTCGATCCCACCCGCGCCAAGCTGGTGATGGATTCGCTTCTCGCAGAATCGCGGGCGCGAGGCGTTACCCTTGTAATGACTTTGCATCAAGTCGATGTTGCGCTTGCGCGCTTCGAGCGCATTATTGGTTTGCGCGACGGTTTGGTTGCTTTTGATCTTCCCACCAAGGAGGTCACACCCGAACGACTCAGGCAGCTCTATTTGCAACACGAGGAAGAGCTTGTTGGACCTGCCCCCAGCGGTTCAGAGGGAACCAACATCGACACCGATAAGGCACCGCCCGTGATGCATTGCCGCTAACGGTCATACTCAATGCTCAATGCTTAATGTTTAAGGCCGCGCAAACACAAGACATCCCGAACCGCGACCCCGCGTGGCTGGGCCGTGTGTTCTGGCTTTCAACCGCAATCGTGTTGCTCTGGCCGTTAATGGTAGCCACCGAATTCAAGCCTTGGCTGCTGTTTGACGCGCAAAGCCGCAAATCGACATGGCAGTTCCTCAAGGACTTCTTCCCGCCAGTGGTCAACCAGGAGTTTCTGGTGCTGGTAGGGAAAGAAACATGGCGCACGGTAGCCACCGCCACCGCCGGCATGACGCTTGCATTGCTATTGGCCATTCCTCTTACCCTGCTATCGACCAGTGCACTCTCCATTTCGGCGCTGAGCGGGCGCATGGCGCCATTGCCATTTGTGTTCAGGCAAGTGATTCGGTTCACGTTAATCTTGCTGCGCAGCGTGCCAGAGCTGGTCTGGGCAC
>JBKJVA010000075.1:0-6027 GCA_046589675.1 Usitatibacteraceae bacterium | reverse complement strand
CGCGAAAAATCGAAGTATGCGAGCAGAACCGGCACACCGGCACCATGAGCGATGTGCAGGAAACCTTTTTTGAAGCCCCGGTCCAGTTGTCGAGTGCCTTCCGGAGCCAGTGCAAGTACCATTCGATCGGCACGCGCAAATGTCTCCACCACGTCACCGACAACGCCATGCGTTGAGTTGCGGTCCACCGGGATGCCACCGATGGAGCGCATCCATTTCCCGAACGCGCCGCGAAACAGCGTGTGCTTTCCAAGGAAGGAAATCTTGATGTCGAGTGCCCACAACACCACTACGCCGATCACGAAATCCCAATTGGTTGTGTGTGGTGCAACGGCGATGACGATTTTCGGAACGTCGGGCAAGCTGCCTTCAAATCGCCAGCCAGAGACGCGCATCAGCATTCGGCCCAGCGCACGGCTGACAACGCCGCCGCGCCGTTCGTATGACGCCGGCACAATATCGAACCGGCCTATTGACACGTTCGCGACCCCTTCGCGCAAACTGCTGGCAAGCTTTAGCCGCGCTGGTTTAGCCGCGTTTCTTCGCTGCTTGTAGCGCTTCCTGCAGGGACTCTTCCGAGAGCTGATTCACGCTCGAGGCAACCGCTTCGGCCAACGGAATGGCCGACACCGGGAGTCGGGCAATATTAACCTTTTCAACAAATTTGGCGGCTGCGCCGGCAATACGCAACAAAGCCTCGCGGTCCGACATCATGAATTCAATTTCGCTGCGAAGCATCTGGACTGCAGGGTGTTCTTTTGCGGTTTTCATGGTTTTCTCTTGTTTACGAATACGCATATTTTAGCTTGCATTCGCCAACGGCAGATTGATGAGCAGATTCTGCGGTTTGAGTTTTAGCTGATTATCTTCCGTGATCGCCACGCCGAGGTAGACCGGCTTGCCTGCAACATCGCGACGCATATCGCCCGCATCGGCAAAGTCCACCCGGAACAGGCAGATCAATCGCGCACGACGAGCCTCGCTGACATCTGCACCCTCGTACAAATCGTTGAGAATTGCCGTGGACTCAGCATCGAGGCCCACATGCCAGCGCCAGGCGTCATCGTCGATGCGACCCATCGACTCAACGCTCACTTGTACGCCAAAAAAATGCACAATCCATCGCGCCAGCACGCGCGCCAGCGCTTGCTCGCCGGCACGTCCGTGTGTCAGGTCCAGCAAATAATTGTGGCGGCTCTCGCGCAGAAAATAGAGTTGGGCGTTTTCATGCGACATGACGTCCATATTCATTTCGCGCAACGGCGTACCCTGCTGCGAAAGCAGCCGTCCGATGCTGCCAAAGCCGCCAGTCTCAGCAAACAGGGCAATTGTTTCTGCATCCGCCGCGAGCACCTGTCCACCCTCAGTTGAGACGCGTTGGCTCCTGAAAAACATCTCGCCCGCACGTAACTCATACGGATCATCACAACCATCCAATATCCCGCGAATGATGGCGTGTGCAGCCAGATCGACGAACAGCGGCGGCAGCGTGATCGAACCGCGCCGAAACAGTTGCAAATAAAATCTTTCAAGCGTGACGGCGTCGACAAGCGCTTTACGTAATGCAAAAAAATGTGCGTAGTTTTCGCGTGTATCGGCATCCTCCACGCCGACCAATTCACTCTCGTCCACCAGACGCTGCGGATCGTTCAGCAGCGATGCATGCAACGCCCGCTCTTTTGGTCCGGACTCGTTGATCGGTGCCAACTCCGGTCGCGCCAACAGCCAGCGCAGATAGTCGGGCGTGACCCGTAGCCAGCCGTGATCGTTGCGTTGTAGTGTTTGGAAGCCGCTTGATTGCCAGTAATCCTGCATGGTTTTATGTGGTGCCCTTCATCTAATTTGAGTCGGCGTTTTTTGGTAAATCACTTCAGCCCAGATCTCATCACCCTGTCATTTCGAGCGCAGCCTAATCACCCTGTCAATTCGAACGCAGCCTCATCACTCTGTCATTTCGAACCTGGCCTCTTCGGGTGAGAAATCTGCTTCTTCGCCGTGTCGTGAAATGGGAAATTTCCTCACCTGTCGCATGACGCTTTGTAGCCCGGACCCAGCAGACCGAAATCCGGGAATATAAAAAACGCAGAACGCCATTCCGCGCGCGCTGGAGCGAAAACGTCTGAAACGCCGCGCCAGTGCTTGCGTATCAATAAATAAATTATTGAGAATTCCGATAGCAAAGACTTGCAAAAAAATAGCGTGCCGACAAACACCAACACGAATAAGTACGCGAGACGTTCGGCCACTTGTGGATGGGTGCGATATTACCATTCAGCGTTGAGTGATTGATTTTCCGCGCAAAGGAGCAGGCGACAAGCGTACAAACATGGCGTACAAATAGATTTCCCGATCAGAAAACGTCACCTTTAACATCCATGGACCGACTTCAACGCTGGTACAAGCTTGATCGATTACTCAAGGCGAGGCGCTTGCCAGTTGCGCGCGCGCTCACGCGCGGGCGAGGATTGAAACTGATCGGCGCGCCCGGTGAGACCTTCGACTTGGCGTTGCACCCGCGCTCACTGTGGATTCGCAGCCCCCCAACTGACGGTATAGTGCGAATCATCGTCATCACGGACAAACAGTTTGAGCAGATGAACGTCTTCCACGGAAAGACGCGTAGTGCGACCGAACCAGCACCGGAGCAAATCAGTTTTTCTGAAACGGCAATCGATACAGCGCTTGACAGACCTAAAGCGAAACACCAAATTGCAACCAATATGGTTTCATCTTGGTAAACACTATGCCCGCCACAATCACTGTCAAAAACATTCCGGATGCGATTCACTTGGCACTGAAACAAGCTGCCGAGACCAATCACCGAAGCCTCAATGGTGAAGTCATCGCGCGTTTGGAGCAATCGCTGCATAACCATGCGGAGCAACCGCATGTACATGTAGATCGCGCGCATGCACTCCGCCAGAGTCTGGGCAAAATTAGGCGCGCGAAGCTCGCAAAGATCGACATTGTCAAGGTGATCCGGGCTGACCGTGATCGTCGTTGATACCAATATATTGCTCTATCTCTACGTTCCCGGCTCGCACACCGACGACTGCATCCGGTTGCTGGAAAGGGATCCGGAATGGGCTAGCCCGTCACTCTGGCGCAGCGATTTTTGCAATACGCTATTACTTTATTTACGCAAGGAACTGATTACGCAGGCGTTCGCGGTCGAGGCTGTTGAAGCGGCTGGGCTGCTTATCGCCCATCGCGAGTACGTACCTGCATCCGCATCAGTGATCGATCTCGCCATGCAAAGTAATTGCACTTATTACGACTGCGAATTCGTCGCCGTTGCCAGATCGCAATCAACCACACTTGTGACGCAGGATCGGGCTCTGCTGAAGGCATTTCCCGATGACGCAATGTCACTTGCTGATGCGCTTGCCAGTGAATGACATATACAAAAAGTACTGCGATGAAAAAAGCGTCCTAATCTGGACAAATTTACTATGTCAAAGTCGGCACTTTTCTCATTTCAAACAATTGTGTCCGCGTGGCAAAAATGTAGCTGACTGATGTTTGCGCGCAAAAATCACATCCCTTCGTCTTGCTCGCAGATCGCCATTCATTTCTCACAATTATTAATTGCTGTTTACGATTGTTTAACGCAGTCGATGTAATACGCTGGTTTCCCATCGCGCTCCGTTTCGACCAAGCCATGGATATCGGTTTCAAAACCGGGAAACTTGCCGTTGAATTCACGCGCAAAGCGCAAATACTGGACGATGGTTTTGTTGAACCGTTCGCCTGGAATCAGCAGCGGAATACCTGGCGGATAGGGCGTCAGTAATACACTGGTAATGCGGCCTTCAAGATCGTCGATGGCAACGCGATCAATTTCGCGATGTGCGAGCTTTGCGTAGGCGTCAGCGGGCTTCATTGCGGGCTGCATGTCGGACAAATACATTTCTGTCGTGAGTTTGGCCACATCGTTGGCTTTGTAGATATCGTGAATCTGCTGGCACAAATCCTTCAAGCCCACCCGCTCGTAACGCGGCTGCGTGGCGACAAATTCCGGGAGGATTTTCCACATTGGCTGATTCTTGTCGTAGTCGTCCTTGAATTGCTGTAACGCCGTGAGCAATGTATTCCAGCGACCCTTGGTAATGCCGATGGTGAACATGATGAAAAATGAGTACAACCCCGTTTTCTCGACGATCACGCCGTGTTCAGCCAGAAACCGGGTGACGATGGATGCGGGTATGCCCGTCGTGGCAAATTTTCCGGAGACATCCAAGCCTGGCGTGATGATGGTGGATTTGATTGGATCGAGCATGTTGAAGCCCGATACCATTTTACCGAAGCCATGCCATTTATCGTTGGCTTTGAGCACCCAGTCTTCGCGCGAGCCGATGCCGTCATTGGTAAGCTTGTCCGGCCCCCACACTTTGAACCACCAGTCCTTACCCCATTCGTCATCGACCTTGCGCATGGCGCGCCGAAAATCGAGTGCCTCCGAGATGGATTCCTCCACCAGCGCATGTCCGCCTGGCGCTTCCATCATCGCTGCCGCGACATCGCATGAGGCAATGATGGCGTACTGCGGTGATGTCGACGTGTGCATCAGGTAGGCCTCGTTGAAGGTCGTCTTGTCGAGCTTCCTGTTTTCGGATTCCTGCACGATGATTTGTGAGGCCTGCGATATACCTGCAAGCAGCTTGTGCGTAGAGTGGGTCGCAAAAATCATCCCGTCCTTCGAGCGCGGACGGTCCTTGCCGATGGCGTGCATATTCTTGTAAAAATCGTGAAACGTGGCGTGCGGTAACCAGGCTTCGTCAAAGTGCAAGGTATCGATGCGATTACCGAGGGCCTCCTTCAGCATTTCCACGTTGTAGAGCACGCCGTCATAGGTTGACTGCGTGATCGTGAGGATACGCGGCTTGGCTTTTTTGTCGGCGATGAAGGGATTGGCGTTGATTTTCTTCTGGATACTTTCTGGACTGAATTCAGCGAGCGGAATTGGCCCGATAATTCCCAAGTGGTTACGCGTCGGCATCAGGAACACCGGGTTGGCACCGGTCATGATGATGGCGTGCAAAATAGACACATGACAATTGCGATCCACCACGACGGTATCGCCCGGCGCAACGTTCGCGTGCCAAACCATTTTGTTGGAAGTCGAGGTACCGTTAGTGACGAAGAAACAGTGATCGGCATTGAAAATGCGCGCTGCATTACGCTCGGACGCCGCCACCGGGCCGGAGTGGTCGAGCAACTGCCCCAGCTCATCGACGGCATTGCAGACGTCCGCTCGCAACATGTTTTCACCGAAGAATTGGTGAAACATCTGGCCGACCGGTGACTTCAGAAACGCCACGCCACCCGAGTGGCCCGGACAATGCCATGAATACGAACCGTCCTGCGCGTAATGAATAAGTGCCCGGAAAAACGGCGGTGCCAGCGAATCCAGATAGGCTTTCGCTTCCCGAATAATATGCCGCGCCACGAATTCTGGCGTGTCTTCAAACATGTGAATGAAACCGTGCAACTCGCGCAGGATATCGTTGGGAATATGTTGTGACGTACGGGTTTCGCCGTACAGATAAATTGGCACCTCGGCGTTCTTGAAGCGCACCTCTTCGATGAAGGCGCGCACCCGCAACACGGCAGGGTCGATCTCCGGGCCGGGCGTGAATTCTTCATCATCGATGGAAAGTATGAATGCGGAGGCGCGGCTCTGCTGTTGCGCAAACTGTGAGAGATTGCCGTAGCTCGTCGCGCCGAGCACCTCCATGCCTTCTTTTTCAATGGCGTCCGCCAGCGCACGAATACCGAGGCCAGAGGCATTCTCGGAACGAAAATCCTCGTCAATAATGACGATTGGAAAGCGAAATTTCATGGCAGGTGCCTCTGGTCAGAGAAATACAGGATGGCGAGCGGCGCATTATACGGCAGAGGCACGAGGACTTCCCTCTCCCCTCGTGGGAGAGGGTGGAACGGGGAATTCGCGGCGCATGCGCCGTGCCCGTGGAACGGCTGCCCGATGCAGCGGGCAGTGCGTCCTGCAAGGACCGAGGGAGAGGG
>JBKJVA010000024.1:0-6776 GCA_046589675.1 Usitatibacteraceae bacterium | reverse complement strand
TCAGCGATGCCGAATACAAGGCAAAACACATCTGGTTGTCCAGTAGCAACGAATCACGCGCTGACATTGCGGACAACGCCAATCGCTTGGCTGCGGCTGACGTCTGCGGTAACTTGGCTTGTCGGGACATGAGGGTTTATAGCGCTTTTAATTTGCACACAATTACATTGTACACAATTTAATTTTAAATACAAACATTGTGCCTCCGTTTGTTGCGCCAGTTGGAAGGAACCTTGTCGAATCGTCGTTGCTGATCACGCAGGGACGGGGCGCACGCAGCCACAGCTAGACCGATCCTGGCACCGGCAAGGATTAACAAGAAAAGTAGAAGACCATGCCTGGCGCGGATTCCCAGACATTTTTGCCTGAAACGGCAACCTGGACGCGCACTTTATCCGTCGGGAACTCTAAAAACCGTCGCGAGCGGGCGAAGTTCGAGCCGAGGAGCGGACACGTACCCAGTGTACGGCGAGCACCGGAGGCACGAAATTCGCCCGCGCAGCAGGTTTTTAGAAGTTCCCCGTCGAAACTACCCCACCAACCCCCTAACCTGCTTCGAAGCCTCGGTTGCCCCGTTCACAAACTTCTCGTGATTGCGGTCAATGGTCTTCAGGTCATACACGTAGTTCACCATCAGTCCGAGTGACTGCTTGAGACCCTTGTCAGAGATATCGGCTGCGAGATTCAGGCGATCCAGGCGCGCGCCGTTGTTCAGATGAAAACGCGCCACGGGGTCTAGCGTAACGCCGTCAGGTTCACCGATGCCGAGCAGGTAGGCGGCGCAAAGCCGCTGCAGGTCCTTCGCGCATTTTTCGCGGGAACGCTCGGCTGCGCGCAGTTCATTGATGCCTTGGTCGAACAGCGGGCCGATTGTTCGATAAACGGTTTCGAGACTTTGCCGGATGGTTTCGGGCAGCGTACCAGTTTGCTCCGCCTCTGCTGTGCGCCGCAGCCAGCCGCAAAAACCCGGCACCGGAGATAGCGTACAGAAACGCTTCACACGCGGAAACTCGCTTGCGAGTAGTCCCGCTACCTGCTTGATGAGAAAATTACCCAGCGAGACGCCGCGAAGTCCCGGCTGGCAATTGTTGATACTGTAAAACGCAGCGAGATTGAAGTCATCTGCGGTCGTGGTTTCACTGTCGATTTTGATCAATGCCTCAATCGAAGCAGGCATCTCTGGCAATAGCGCCACTTCGACAAAAATCAGTGGCTCGTCCGGCAAAGCGGGATGGAAGAATGCAAAACAGCGACGGTCGCCTTGCAGTCGACGGCGCAAATCGTTCCAGCCGCGAATTTCGTGGACGGCTTCGTGGCGGATCAGTTGCTCCAGCAACATGGCCGGCGTATTCCAGTCCACCCGCGCAATGCGCAGAAAACCGGGGTTGAACCAGGATTGAAGCAAGTGGTGAAAATCATCATCGACCTGCTGGAGTTCGCGATCTTTGGGCAGTACCTCGAGTAGCCGTTCACGCATGCTCACAATCGCGCGTGTGCCGCCCGGCGCGCGATTGAGACGCCGCAGCAATTCCTGCCGCGGAGGTTCAACGGCGTGCGTGAGTGCCGCAAGATGCAGGCTATCCGGGAATGTTGCGTATAAAGTGGCCGCCGCGAGCACGCGTTGCGGGTCGGGGGAGAAATCTGTTTTCAGTGCCTGAAAGAAAACAATTTGGTCTTCTTTCGACAGTTCCGCATATAGCCCCAGCGTACCTTGCGCGAGCGAAACCCCGGAGGCTTCACCACGTTCTGACAACAGTTGCTTGCAGGCTTGCACAAGCTTGCGCGACTGAGGGCCTGCGCGCTTGAACCGGTGTGCCGAATCACGGATGGCGCGAATACTTCTAATTGGTTCAAACATCGATGGCGACCCTCCGGAAACAATTTGCTATTTGATCCGTCGCTTCTGGTAATCCTCTTCGATGGTGTCTTTAAAAAAACTTCCCATCATCGATGACGTAGAAAAGCGCCGCCAGATTTCCAGCGACACGTTTGAATACTCAAACGTTCCCGCCGATTGCTCAACTACCAGCACCCGCCGTTTATCGTCGTAGCCGATCGCGCGAAGATTTGCTGCATTCACTTTTTTCATTTCCATCGCCTTAACCTCAGGGACTCCGCGACAATGCCATACTCATGGCGAGTACCACAAACAAGCTGACTTCAATCAGTATTGCCCGCCAGGCGCGGCTGTAGGCCTTGTACTTGTTGGTCGCAACCTGGGACACCAGGTAAATTTGCCTGGCGAGATCGTCAAACAGGCGCAGCAGGGGAACGTTTCCGATGTCTTCAACGTAGTTTTCCGCATTGAGGCGTCTGGCGATGTCACCGAAGAAAATCAAGCCAACATTTTCATCCACTGCAACATGGTTCTTGCGAGGAAAAAGCGTCGACAGCGCAAAAAAATAAAATGCCCCACTGGTCAAAATGAATACCGCCAGCAGCCCGTATTGAAGGGCACCGATCCTGCTGATTTTTTCGATATTGGCGGCCACATATGACACCAGCAAAGTGGACATGACAATCAGCAGATATACCTTCTGGTCCGCAGAACGAATCAAATCCTGATTTAAATTGAGGATGCGCCAGGCCTGATCGAGTCGCAAGTTCAGATCGGTGGTCGGGTGGCGTGCTGTCGCGGCACGCTCTTGTTCCTTTGAGGAGAATGTACCTGTCATCATTGGATCCGCGGTCATTCGTGTCCCTCTCCAAAAATCGCCTGAATCTGCCCCATTACCTCGGGCGTCAATTGTGCCACGACCGCCAACGCCTTCATGTTTTCAGTTACCTGCTCAACGCGTGAGGCACCGGTGATCACCGTGGAGACATTAGGATTTTTCAAACACCAGGCAATTGCCAGCTGCGCTGTAGTGCAACCAAGCTCCTGCGCGACCTCGCCAAGCTTGGCGACGATGGCGTTCTTTGCCGGATCGCGCAGGCTGTCGCACATCCATGCCATACTTTTCAGGCTGCCACGGCTGTCGGCTGGCACGCCTTTGGCATATTTGCCGGTCAACAGCCCCGATGCGAGCGGGCTCCAAATAGTCGTGCCCAGGCCGATCTCTGCATATAGCCTTGCATATTCGCGCTCAACTTTATTGCGCTGAAACAAATTGTATTCGGGTTGTTCGACGATGGGTTTGTGCAGATGATGTTTGTCGGCGATCTGCCAGGCCCCCATGATGTCGGCCGCGCTCCATTCCGAAGTACCCCAATAGGTCGCCTTTCCCAGGGCCACCATATCGTGCATTGCGAACACGGTCTCTTCCAGCGGCGTGTTCGGGTCGGGCCGATGGCAATAGGCAATATCGACGTAATCAAGTTGCAGGCGCTTCAGGGAGGCGTCGATCGCTTGCATCAGATATTTCCGATTGAGCGTATTTTTTTCGTTCACACCGTCGCCGAACTTTGGCGGCAGGCCCCAGAAAAACTTGGTCGTGACAACGTAGGTCAATCGATCCCAGCCAAGTTTCTTCAGCGCCATCCCCATCAATTGTTCAGACTTTCCACTTGCATAAACTTCCGCGTTATCAAAAAAATTCACGCCGTGATCGCGGGCGGCAGCCATCAGGTTGAGCGCGGCCGATTCATCAAGCTGATTGCCGTACGTAACCCAGCTACCAAAAGAAAGTGCGGAAACGCGTAGCCCTGCACGCCCCAGTCGTCGATACTCCATGTTCAATTGTCCTTCTCTGCGTCGATATCCTGATACGGGTCGACGATGATCACGCGTGTGCGTTTCGGGCCGGACGCAAATCTTTCCAGCTTCACCAGTATGGGATACAGTTCTTCCAGTCTGGCACGTGCTTTGCTCTCGTCCTGGAATACAAGGGGCTGGCCGCTAGCGGATTTCACATCATGCCAAATGGTTGCATTGGCGTCGTCGTCTTGCACTTGAAGTTTATAACTTGGCATTTGTCTACCTTGCGTTGGGGAGTCGCCCAAAGATATCACGTCAATCAATAATTCTCTTGCAGACGTGGAGCCAATGGTCGCGATAGCAGATATCCCTGCGCTTCCTCGCAACCCGCCGCCGCCAAGAAGTTCAACTGCGCGGCGTGCTCCACGCCTTCGGCGACGACGCGCATACCAAGACTTTTCGCCAAGCTGATGATGCCGCGCGTGATCGCGGCGTCGTCCGGGTCGGTGATAATGTCCCGCACAAACGATAGATCAATTTTGAGCTTATCTATATCAAAGCGCTTGAGGTATCCCAGATTCGAGTAGCCAGTGCCAAAATCATCCACGACCAGACGAAAACCATTTGCACCCAATTCATACAACGTGCTGATCGTGATATTACCCTCACTGACCGGCGATCAGCGCAAGTTCACCGGACGCTGGCATGATTCGAATTCACCCAATCCGCGTTACTTGCGATATTCACCGACTTCTTCCCTGAGCGCGATCCACCACACTTTTCCGTTTTGCGAATGCTTTCCGCAAGGGGTGGAGGTCGAGAAGCCAGGATATCGTTTGCCGAGGTTGTTGGGGTCATCGCGCCGTGTGCGTGGCGGTGCCACCAAGCCTTTCTCGTCCGACGACAGCGGAAACAGCCAGCAGCCCATCGGTTTGAATTTCCACTTGTGCACACCCTGCTTTACCGCGAGCGTTTGTAACGAACACTTTCCATCGGCCTCGGTGAAAACACAGCGGGTATTTTTAAAATGCCCGGGCTTGTCCCGGTATACATGTTTGCGCACATTCGTCTGCGGGCCGGTCTCGCCTTCCCATTCGCCAGCGATGATGTAATCTTTCGGCAATAGCGCGAAATGTTCCGGGTGCTTCTTGACCACGCGATGTATCAGCCGCACCTCCTCTTCCAGCAAAAATGCACCGTCCGAACAGCAAATGCCCTCGCATACATTCGTATCACAATAATGCAGCTTTGCGTGTTTTCTGGGTTTCGTTTGCCCTGCTGTAGTCATTATGTCAATTCCCTGATATCAAAATTACCGCCATTGGTGAGTCTGTTGCCCGCGATCAAGCCTACGATTTCCCGTGCCACATCGTGGGCATCGCGTAACACGCCCTCGGCTTTCATCGCGCGAAATCGTGCCACGTCGGGGAAATCTTTTTCATTGGTATCGCGAATCAAACCCTGCATCGGCGTATCGACGACGCCGGGGGCCAGCGAACAAATGGACAGCGCTGGATCGTTTGTCGAAGCCTCCAGCGCTGCCACACGGGTAGCCATTTCCAATGCGGCCTTGGCGGCGCAATAAGCAGACCAGCCAGCCACCGCGCGCTTGGCAGCGCCAGAAGAAATGTTGACGATAAGACGATGTTTGGCGCACTCGCGCGTTGCGTTTGCAAACAGCCGTGAAAGTACCATCGGTGCCGCTACATTGACCATCAAATTACGACCCGTGGCCTCAGCGCTGATTTGATCAAATGCGCCGACGGGGGAAGCCACACCGGCATTGTTTATCAACACCGCTCGATAAAAGCGCTGATCGCTGATGCGCGCCTGAATTTTTTCGAAGGCAGGTTCAATCGCCGCAAGATCGCTCACATCCAGATGGACGTTGAGTGGCAAAGAATCGGCGTCTGGTGCG
Organism: Usitatibacteraceae bacterium; assembly: GCA_046589675.1. Lineage (GTDB taxonomy): Bacteria > Pseudomonadota > Gammaproteobacteria > Burkholderiales > Usitatibacteraceae > UKL13-2. Next base: position 1,221 of record JBKJVA010000024.1, on the reverse strand, counting down.
CGCGACAATGTAATGACAAGATTGCTTTTGTCTGCGGCCAGCACGTCACGCAACGCAGCGCCGATGCCTTTGGTGGTGCCGGTAACGATGAAGAGGTTCATGGTGTCCATGTATCGCTTTCTCAGTCGTCCAGCCAATTGGCCAATGCCGCAGCGATGCCCAATTCCACCAGATCGGCAAGACCACCGCTTGCAGGCGCGTTGCTGAGCCAATCCAGCGGGCCGAGTGCGTGATGTTGCAAGTCTCGTTGATAGCGGGCACGTCGCGCGTTGGCGTCGCTCGCCAGTAATACGTCATTGATTCGCGCCGGATCGAGCGTCGAACGCTGAACCTCCTTATCCTGCAACGCAAACAGTGCTTTCTCCACCGCCGCTTCATCAAGCACCGAGATCGCGGCACCGCAATGTCTGCATGCATTATCGGTTTCCAAATTGATCGGGCCGCCGCAACTGGAACAACGGATCTGCTTTACCTTTACCGCCAGCGCAGAAATTTCATACGGCTGCAAACTTCGGATGAAGTTCTTCTCGCGCAAAAATTGCGTAAAACTGATGAGTCGCCCATGACCGTTCGCGCAACGCGAATAGGAGAAACGCCCACCTTTGGCGATGTCTGACGTATTCTTGAGAGTATTTGTACACAGTGGACAGGCAATCAGCATTTTCACTGTATTTCGCGCCTCGTTGCGCGCGGCGTGAATGGACTTGAACAATTCGATCACTGAACCGGGTGAAAGCGAGGTGCTTTCCAGATGGTCGAACCAAATCACGTGGCAGGGTGCGCAGATATCGATTTCGACCGGTGTGCCTATATGCGACGCGTGTGCGACGCGCTCCATCGGACTGCTGCAACTGGGGCAATGCATGTCTAGCCGAGGATAGCGTCGATGCCTGCCTGGGCGATTTGTGCGTCGTCGGAAGACTTGACACCTGAAACGCCGACCGCGCCGACGGTTTCACCATCGATCATGATCGGCACACCACCTTCGAGAAAAGTGATTCCCGGCATGGACAACGCCGAAATGCGGCCATTGTTCACCATATCCTCGTCGCTCTTCGTTGGGCGCCTGCGCATCGCGGCACTGCGAGCCTTGCCCTGTGCGATTGCCACACTCGAGGGCGCGCAAGCATCGAGGCGCAAGAACCCTAATAAATGGCCGCCGTCATCGACGACGGCGATACATACCGCCCAGTTATTTTTTTTTGCCTCGACTTCAGCCGC
>JBKJVA010000300.1:0-9492 GCA_046589675.1 Usitatibacteraceae bacterium | reverse complement strand
GCAACGACGTTACTGGTTGCGGCCAACCGCATGCGCCTGGCTGCATCTTCGGACGCAGGTGCCACAAACTCGCCAAACAAAAAAGTCAGCGCCGAGAAACCCAGACCGATCATCGCTGCGAACCCCGCCAGCTTGGTCAACGACAATCCCGATGCACGCATCACCGTCAATTCGGATTGCATCGACAGCCGTGTCACTGCAAACAAGGTTCCCATCAGCGCCGCGACCGGCACAATAAGCACCACGTGGGACGGCTGCTTGAGGGCGACGTAAAGCAACGCGGTGGCAAGCGCGTAGCTACCCTTGCCCAGATTGTCGAACTCCTTGATGAGATCAAACAGTGCAAATAAAGCGAGCAGCGCCAGCAACAACAGCAGCGTTGCCCAGAATATTTCTTTGGCGAGGTAGCGAAACAGGATGGTCACGGTGGTGCAAATCGCTGGAAGAAAAGCGGCAAGTTCGAAGTCGCCTGAAGGCGTACATTCTACCGATTCGACGGCTTGGATACGGCGGACAAGTGCAGGCACCTGACACTGTCCCAAGCCCTTGCCAACTCGCCTGGCAACGGCTGATCTGCGGATGAAACACCAGCGCCATTTTGGTGCGCTGCAATATTTTTCTTCGGGTTATCCCTAATATCAAGCAACGATCCTTGAGGCCTATGATGATTCAGACGGGAAGTTCCGTCCACATCCAATAACAGTCAAAAGAGGAGGGGATATGCAACTTACAGAGAAGCATGAGGAGTATTGGCGCAAGAATCTCGTCGTAACTGGAATTTTGCTGACCATATGGTTCGTAGTGACGTTCGTTGGCGGCTGGTACTCGAAAGAGCTCAATGACATGTCATTCTTTGGCTTTCCGCTGGGCTTTTACAATGCTGCCCAAGGCTCGCTCATCATCTATGTGCTGCTGATCTGGTTTTATCAGCACTACATGAACAAGCTCGATATCGAGTATGGCGTACATGAAGGAGAAGACGAATGAGTCAAGGCGAAGCCGTATTCAGTCACAAGACCTTCTTCGGCCAACTGAAGAAATACTACATCTTCTACACCGTTGGCTTCCTCGGATTCGTGATCGTACTCGCCATCGCGGAACAAATGGGCATGTCGCGCAAGTGGATCGGTTACTGGTTCCTGTTCGCCACCATTGCGCTCTATGCGTCGATCGGCATCATGTCCCGTACCGTGGACGCGGCCGAATTTTATGTCGCAGGGCGACGAGTTCCGGCGTTTTTCAACGGCATGGCCACTGGTGCCGACTGGATGAGTGCTGCGTCGTTCATCGGCATGGCCGGCACACTGTATCTCTCCGGCTTCGATGGCCTGGCGTTTGTGATGGGCTGGACCGGCGGCTATTGTCTGGTCGCGTTTTTGCTGGCACCCTATCTGCGAAAATTTGGCCAGTTCACTATTCCCGACTTCCTTGGCGAACGCTACGGCGGCAACATCGTGCGCAGCATCGGCATTTTCGCCGCCATTCTGTGCTCGTTTACGTACGTCGTGGCGCAAATCTACGGCGTGGGCCTGATCACCGCCCGCTTTACCGGGCTTGAATTCGGCGTCGGTGTGTTCGTCGGTCTCGGCGGCATTCTGGTGTGTTCATTTCTCGGTGGCATGCGCGCAGTGACGTGGACCCAGGTCGCCCAGTACATCATCCTCATCATTGCCTATATGACGCCGGTGGTATGGCTGTCGCTGAAGCACACGGGCAATCCGATCCCGCAAATTGCCTACGGCCAGGCACTGCAAAAGGTGACCGAGCGCGAAAAAGTATTGACGGTTGACGCCAAAGAGATCGAGGTGCGCGGAATTCTCAAGGCGCGCGCGGATGCCGCCAATGCGGCGCTTAAAGATCCGGCCGCCGCCTACACCAAGGGCCGGACGGAGGTGGAGCAGAAATTTGCCGACGCGAAGGCAGCAAACGCACCGGTTGAACAATATGCCGCGGCTGAAAAGGCCGTTGCCGCCTATCCCAAGGACGAAGCGGCGGCCAAAGCGCAATGGAACAAGGACAAGGGTCTCGCTGCACGCGCAGCCCCGCCCAGGCCGCATGCCACGCCATTCGTCGGGACGGGCAAGACCGATGCGGAAAAGGAAAAATCGTCTGACATTGCAAGGCGTAACTTCCTCGGCATCGTGTTCTGCATGATGATCGGTACCGCCGCATTGCCGCATATCCTGATGCGGTACTATACCACACCCAGCGTCAGGCAAGCGCGCCAGTCGGTGTTCTGGTCGCTGTTCTTCATTTTCCTGCTCTATTTCACGGCACCGGCGCTGGCGGTACTCGCCAAGTATGACGTTTACCACTTCCTTGTTGGTTCAAGCTTCGCAGACCTCCCGAGGTGGGCGGCAAACTGGGCGGCGGTCGATCCAACGCTGCTGTCAATTGTCGACATCAACCGGGACGGCATCGTCCAGCTCGCCGAAATCGTCATTGGCGGCGACATCATCGTGCTGGCCACGCCAGAAATCGCCGGGCTGCCGTATGTGGTATCGGGCCTGGTGGCGGCCGGTGGTTTGGCGGCTGCGTTGTCGACCGCGGACGGCTTGCTGCTGACGATTGCCAATGCACTCTCGCACGATCTCTACTACAAGATGATCGACCCACACGCGACCACAACACGTCGCGTCACGGTATCGAAAATATTGTTGGTCGTGGTTGCGCTGGCTGCAGCCTATGTCACGTCACTTAAACCGGGCGATATCCTGTTCCTGGTCGGCGCGGCGTTCTCGCTCGCGGCGTCGGGGTTTTTCCCGGCGCTGGTGATGGGCGTATTCTGGAAACGCGCCAACAAGTGGGGGGCAATCTGCGGCATGGCAGCGGGGCTGGGGGTGTGTATGTACTACATGTACACTACCTACCCGTTCTTCGGCGGTGTGGTCGCGAACCAGTGGTTCAGCATGAATCCGATTTCCGCTGGCGTGTTCGGGGTGCCGGTGGGCATCATCACCCTCATCGTGGTGAGCTTGTTGACACCCGAGCCTTCGAGGCAAGTGCAGGAACTTGTCGAGCATGTGCGCTACCCGAATCTGGAAGGCGACATTAATACACAAGCCACTTGAACCAGGTTTGATGTTTTGCAGAACAGGGCCCGCGCAAGCGGGCTTTGTTCGTGTGGCCTGGCCATTTATCGGCTGTATAAGGGCTATATTCTCGTACACAGTCATTTTTTTCAAGGCTCGACAATGAAGCTCGAACAATGGAAATATTTCTATCGCGCGCGATTCTTCCTGCTACTGAAACAGGACGCCAGGGCGATCAATGCCTTCAAGCTGGCGCTTGGCATTAACCCCGGCTTCGGTTTGGCCGCCAGTTGTCTGGGTCATCTTTACGCCTCGCAAGGCCAGATACACCTGGCCGAGAAAACCTTCCTGGAAGCGCTGCGGATTAATCCGAACGACGCCGTCACGCACTTCAATTTGGGGTTCAACTACGACCGGCAGAAACAGCACGCCAAAGCCATCGCCGCGTTTAAGTCGGCGGTGAGGCTGAATCCGAAAATTGACCGCGCCTGGTATGGGATGGGACTTTCCCATGCGGCGTTGAACCAGCATGCGGCGGCGGCGGAAGCGCTTGAGCAGGCAGCGCTGCTACAGCCGATGAATCCGCACGCCTGGTACAACTTGGGCATGGCCTATTACACGCTGGGTAACAAAGACAAGCTCGGCGACATCATCGAGCACCTGAATCGATTCGACCCGAAGATGACCAAACAATTGATGCGCGAAACGTCGCGTGAAGGGCCATGATGCTGCAGTTCGTGATCATTCTAAAAGCACTGGCGGAAGTCGCCTTGTTCGCCTTCCTCGGACAAGCCATCCTGTACCTGTTCGCCGGTGCGAAACGCGACCAGAATTTTGTGTATGGCACATTCAAAATGCTGACGTCGCCGGTAACAAAAGTGACGCGCTTTATCGCCCCCCGCTTTATCGTTGATCAGCATATCGGCTATCTGGCTTTTTTCCTCCTGTTGGTGCTTTGGGCAGGGCTTACGATAGCCAAGATAACGCTGGTGCTCTAATCGCTTAATTCTGTGTTGCCTCCACATCAGCACTGGCGCAATCAAGGCGGCGCAGATGCCCTGTTTTGTTCTATGCTTGGCACATGCGAATCCTTGTGGCCGAAGATGACCCCTTGCTTGCCGATGGCCTGATTCGCGCCCTGCGCGACGCAGGCTACGCCACCGATAGCGTGCGTGATGGCGGCGCTGCCGATACTGCGCTACTGACCCAGCAATTCGATCTGCTGATACTCGATATCGGCCTGCCGGGCCTGGACGGCTTTCAGGTGCTCAAGCGGGCGCGGGAACGCAAACTCGACCTGCCGGTGCTGATCCTGACGGCGCTGGACGAGGTGGAGGATCGGGTACGGGGTCTCGATCTGGGGGCAGACGATTACCTCGTGAAACCTTTCGAATTGACCGAACTCGAGGCGCGGGTGCGCGCGCTTACCCGTCGTGCCCGTGGTAATACGGCGACGGTGATCACCCACGGCGAACTGACCTTTGACCCCAAGCAGCGCACGGCGTCGGTGCGTGACCAACCGTTGGACCTGTCCGCGCGCGAGATCGCGCTTCTGGAGATTTTTCTGGTACGCACCGGACGGGTGGTGAACAAGGAACAGATCATCGATTTGCTGTGCCAGTGGGGCGAAGAGGTCAGCGCCAACGCGGTGGAAGTGTACGTGCACCGATTGCGCAAGAAGCTCGAGTCAGCCAATGTCAGGCTCACCACTTTGCGAGGATTGGGCTACTGTCTGGAAAAGCCGGTCAGCCGTGCCGACGCATAAAGTCACTGCGCAGCCGGAGCCCCGTCCATTGCGGGAAACACCGGCGGGATCGGTCACACCCGGTTCGCTTTTCAACGAGATGCTCGACTGGATGCTCGGCCCGTTCCTGCTGGTGTGGCCGCTTTCGGTTGGACTCACGTACTTGCTCGGCATCTCGCTGGCCAACGATGCCTTTGATCGCAACCTCGCGTCCAAAACCCGTGCACTGGCCGAGCAGACGGTGTGGATACCGGAACAAAAAAGCTTCAAGTTGATGGCAGACCTGCGGACCTTGCTTGCTGATGACGATAATACTGCTCACTTTTACCGCATCGACAGCGCGAAGGGTGATTTTTTGCTCGGTGAGCCAGAATTACCTACGCTGCCGCTTGAACAGTTGCTCGACGAAGGGCTGGTCGCATTTCGTACTGTGGATTTTCGCGAGTCGACGATACGCATCGCGGCCCTGCGGCGAACCAGCGTGTCAACAGCGGCATCCACAACCAATACTATTGTCGTGCACGTGGCGGAAAGTACCGATAAGCGCACGGCGCTCGCGCGCGAAATCATGAAGGGCATCGTGTTTCCACAAATGCTGTTGGTGCCGCTGATGGTATTTTTGATGTGGCTGGGGCTGAAACGAGGTGCCGCACCGCTCGAGCGACTGCGTGCCCAAGTACAGGCGCGCGCTGCCGGTGATGTGCGTCCTCTGCAGGCACCGGACGCGCCTGAAGAAATAGCGCCGTTGATCAACGCCTTCAATGAATTGCTGGCCCGGGTGGAACACGAAGGCGCGGCGCAAAAGCGATTTATCGCTAACGCGGCACATCAACTTCGCACACCGCTCGCTGGCATCAGGATGCAGGCTGAATTGGCTTTGCGAAGTGTAAAACCGGAAGAAAAAACCGATGCGCTCAACAAGATCGCGGACGGCACCGCGCGCACGGCGCATCTGATCAACCAGTTGCTGACACTGGCACGCACCGAGGGGGTCGCCGCAAATTCATTACCCATGTCAATCGTGGATTTTGGCGTGATCGCTCGCGACGTGATTGCGGCGGCTTACCCGCATGCAAGTCTGAAGCAGATCGACGTGGGCTTTGAAGCGCCTGAACAGCCGGTGATGGTGCATGGTCATGCCGATTTGCTGCGCGAACTTGTAAGCAACCTGGTTGATAACGCGATTCGTTACACGCCGGCCAACGGTCACATCACCGTGCGTGTGCTCAGTCACGCCATGCCAATTCTAGAAGTCGAGGACGATGGTGTCGGAATTCCATTGGCAGAACGGGAGTCGGTGTTCGAACGTTTTTATCGTGTCATCGGCAGTAATGCAGCCGGTTCCGGCATCGGTTTGGCCATCGTCCGGGAAATCGCGGTGCGACATGGTGCGACCGTCGCGGTTACTACGCCACCTGGCGGGCGCGGCAGTCTGTTCAGGGTGAATTTTTCGCTTAGCGCTTCGGCCAAAGAGCTGAACACTTCCACATCCTGAAATGGCGATATGCGCCGAATCTGCAAATTATCGTTGGTGAAAAAAATCTAGCACTGGTGCGGCTTCCCGGACATTTTAGTCAGAAGAACCGCGCCAGTGCTAGTGTTTGCCTCTGTAGAACGAATTACATTTTAAAAATGTCGCGCTTGTAGGTCTCCGGAACGAAGAAGAAACCGATGACAACCGTCATCAACGCAATAATCACCGGATACCAGAGACCAAAGTAGATGTCGCCGGTCGCGGCCACCATCGCAAACGCCGTCGCCGGTAACAAGCCACCGAACCAGCCATTGCCGATGTGATACGGCAATGACAGACCGGAATAGCGAATACGCGTCGGGAAGAATTCAACCAATGCCGCGGCAATTGGACCATAAACAGCCGTCACGTAGAGAACCATAATGGTCAGGATGCCGATAATAGTGAGCTTTTGCGTATTCCAAATATCGAACATCTTGATCATATTCCACAGCCCTTCCTTGGGCTCGATCGGAATTTTGACGAGGGTCGGGTTGTTGGCGCCGGGATAGCCCGCCGCCTGCAATGCCGCGTTGACGGACTTGCTGAATGCGGCCGGAACGGATTTCACCTCGTCCCCGGTGAGCTGGGCGATGTCGTATGACTGGAGTTCCGTTTCGCCGATGCGCACCTTGGTCTGCGTGCCTGCCGCCCCGGGCACGGTCGAATAGGTAGCCGAACTGCGCGCTAACAGGCCCTTGGTAACGTCGCAGGAGCTGGTGAATTTTGTCGTGCCCGTCGGGTTGAACTGGAACGAACATTGGGCAGGGTCAGCCGTCACTACGATCTTGGTTTTCTGCTGCGCTTCGTAGAGGGCCGGATTGGCAACCTTGGTCATCCACGCGAATAACGGGAAGAAGGTCAGTGCGGCGAGCAGGCAACCACCGAGAATGATTGGCTTGCGACCGATCTTGTCGGAGAGCCAGCCAAAGAACAAGAAGCCAAATGTCCCCACCGTCAACGACCAGGCAATCAGTACGTTGGCGGTAAACTGGTCGACGCGCAGGATGTTCTGCAGGTAAAACAGCGCGTAAAACTGACCTGTGTACCAGACCACCGCTTGTCCTGCCACCAAGCCAAACAGTGCAAGCAGTGCGATCTTGCCATTTTTCCATTGGCCGAATGCTTCGCCCAGAGGGGCCTTTGACAGCGTGCCTTCGTCCTTCATCTTCTGGAAAGCCGGCGATTCTTTCATCTGCAAGCGGATGTAGAGCGAGATCGCCAGCAACACGACTGAGCCGAGGAACGGAATACGCCATCCCCAAGCCGCAAACGCCGTGATTTTTGCGCCGCTGGCCATCACTACGTCAGGGTAATTGGCGTTAACGTAGATCTGCGTAAACAGAATCACGATCAACGACAACAACAGCCCCAGCGTTGCCGTGGTCTGAATGAAGGACGTATAGAAGCCGCGCCGATGTTGTGGCGCATGCTCGGCTACATAGATCGCCGCACCACCATACTCGCCACCGAGTGCCAGGCCTTGCGCCATGCGCAGTATGATAAGTATCACCGGTGCCAGCCAGCCGATCGTGTCGTAGTTGGGTAGCAGGCCGACCAGAAACGTCGAGAGACCCATGATAACAATGGTGATGAGGAACGTGTACTTGCGACCGATCAGGTCACCCAGGCGACCGAACACCAGCGCGCCGAATGGCCGCACCAGAAATCCTGCCGCGAACGCCAATAACGCGAAGACGTTGCGCGTCGCCTCAGGGTACTGACTGAAAAACTGCGCGCCGATGATTGCTGCGAGCGAGCCGTACAGGTAAAAATCATACCATTCGAAAATGGTGCCGGCCGACGACGCGAGGATGACTTTCTTTTCCTCCCGCGTCATCGGTCGGCTGCGTTCAGCGGCAGTGGGTGCCATTGCGGTTGCGGCCATGTGGAATTCCTCTTAAATTTTGTCAGCCAAGGTGCCTTTCCCCTGCGCATCAAAAAACCAAGAAACGCGAGAGCGGCGGTGCGGTACCAACCATGCGAACTGCCAGGTGGGTGATTGCGCCGTCAGCGCGGCACGGCCCTGGTATTCGCGAAACGGAAAGCACCGCACACAGTAAGTTCCAAGACTTACGGCAGCCTTACACGTACCCTGCTATTGACCGCGATCAACCACACGAGGACAATGAATCGATCTCAAGGGCATCTTGAAGGAGCAACATGGATACGCGCATGGTATTTGCCAAGACCGATAAAGGCCATGAGGAAATCGAAAAGCGCACTTTCCACCTCAATTTCAGGCATCGCACCGCACTCATATTGGTAGACGGGGAACAAGCCGTTGACGCGTTACTTGGTAAACTTCCTGGCGATGGTGTGACACTTCTAAACGAGTTGTTGCGCGATGGTTTTATTGCCGCGGCTCGCGGCAACGTGCCTGCAAGCCCGACAGAGTCATTACCAGGCATTGCGGCGGGCAATACAGCAGAGTTTGATCTTGAAACTGTGAAACATCGGGCAGTCAGGACCATCGACGCGTTGCTGGGTCCCGACGGAGAATCTTTGGCACTTGCGATCGAACGGAGCGACACGAAGGCAGAATTTGCACGGCAAGCGCAACGGACGCGAGATGTCATTTCGCAGTTGGCCGGTCAGCGCAAGGCAGACCAATTTTGGGCAGCAACAGGCCTGCAGTAAGGCAGGCAACTTTGTGCGTTGACGGTGCGTCAGAATAATCCAAGCATCGACGCAAACCCGCCCATGAAACCCGACAACACCATCATGCAGATCATCGCCACACCCACGAACATCGAGGCGTCTGATGGGCGAATGCCAATCAGACGCGCCGCACCGAGAAAGTAAAGGTAGAACGAGTAAAACATTGCAACCATTGTGAAAATGACGTTGAAGGGAATCACCAGCGTCGCGCCGGATAGCAACAAGGGGATCGAACCGAACACTGCCAGCCGGAACGCCACCAGAAAACTTGGGGAACGCCCCTCGGTGCTGGCGAGCAGGTAGAAAATGACAGCGAGCAGATAGACACTGGCGATTTCAAAAACGTACGTACCCAGCGCGATTATGGGTGCCCGGTCGCGCAACATCGAGTAGCCGTATTCGGGATTCCACCCCGTGTCAAAAACCAGCATGCCGATGATTGTGGCCAGCGGTGCCAGCAATGCCAGCGGCAGAAGAAAACTGCGCAGCAACACGACGGCACCGGGCATCTCACGTGCCACCGCATCCCATTCGGCTTCCGG
>JBKJVA010000043.1:0-6170 GCA_046589675.1 Usitatibacteraceae bacterium | reverse complement strand
TGCGCAATACCTTCGTTGCGCGCTCCAAAATTGTCCAGACAATGCGCGATTTCATGGTGAGCTTTGGTTATCTCGAAGTCGAGACACCGATGATGCATCCGATTCCAGGCGGCGCTGCAGCGCGCCCATTCAAGACGCACCACAATGCGCTGGATATGGAGTTGTACCTGCGCATCGCCCCGGAACTTTATTTGAAACGTCTCGTGGTGGGTGGTTTCGAGCGGGTATTCGAAATTAACCGCAACTTCAGGAATGAGGGAATTTCGGTACGCCACAATCCGGAATTCACCATGATGGAATTTTATATTGCGTGGCGTGATTACTTGCATCTCATGCAATTCACCGAGGACATGTTTCGCGACATCGCCACCAAGGTGGTCGGTAAAACGCTGGTCGAGTATCAAGGGTTGCAACTCGATTTCGGCAAACCGTTTGATCGCCTCACCATGGTTGACGCGGTAAAGAAGTACGCGCCCGATCTGGCCGGTATCGATTTCAACGATGCGCCCACCTTGCTTAAGCACATTCGCGCCAATGGCGAGAACGCGAAGGAGACGGATACGATTGGCACGTTGCAGCTAAAGCTATTCGAGGCGGCGGCGGAATCGAAGTTGATCCAACCCACGTTTATCGTTTCCTATCCCGCGGAAACATCGCCGCTATCGCGCCGTAACGATAAAAATGCAGCGGTATGCGATCGATTTGAATTATTTATCGCGGGGCGCGAGATCGCCAATGGTTTCTCGGAGCTCAATGATCCGGAAGACCAGGCCGAACGGTTCATGGATCAGGTGCGACAAAAAGACGCTGGTGATGCCGAAGCGATGCACTACGATGCCGATTACGTGCGGGCGCTGGAATATGGCTTGCCGCCGACTGCGGGTGAAGGCATCGGCATCGACCGGTTGGTGATGCTGTTGACGGACAGCGCATCGATTCGTGACGTGATCCTGTTCCCGCAGATGCGACAAAGTGACCTGGACACTTAAACACGCACACGGATTTTCGACAAGAATAATGGTGATCATTTGCAGTGGCGACGCTTGAGGCATGAGCGATTGCTTAGGCAGGAGCGAAAAGTGGTTGTAAGCAGTTCTCAACACAGGGGCAGCAATCATCATGGCATTCATTTACTACTTGACGCACATCCACATCGGCACCGACGCCCTCCTCCAGCTTGAATCTGAATGTGCGCGCGTCGGCATTCGCCGCCCACTCATTGTTTCCGACAAGGGTGTGGTCGCGGCCGGTCTGGTTGAACGTGTCACCACGGTGCTAAAAGGCGTGTCTTGTGGGGTCTTCGATGACACGCCCTCGAACCCGACCGAAGCGATGGTACGTCGCGCCGCCGACATGTATCGCGATCAGGCCTGTGACGGCTTCATCGCGGTCGGTGGTGGCTCCTCTATCGACCTTGCCAAGGGTGCGGCGATTTTGGCCACGCACCCCGGTGAACTGAAAACGTACGCAACCATTGAAGGCGGCAGCGCACGTATTACGGCTGCGGCAGCACCGCTGATTGCCGTTCCGACGACGTCCGGAACCGGCAGCGAAGTCGCGCGTGGCTCGATCATCATTCTCAACGACGGCAGAAAGCTTGGCTTTCATTCGTGGCACTTGCTGCCACGTTCTGCAATTTGTGATCCCGTGCTGACGTTGGGATTGCCACCTTACCTGACCGCAGCAACCGGTATGGATGCGATTGCGCACTGCGTCGAAACATTTTTATCGGCTGCATTCAATCCGCCGGCCGATGGCATCGCGCTTGATGGCCTCGAGCGCGCATGGGCCAGTATCGAAACCGCAACCCGTGATGGCAGCGACGTTGATGCGCGTCTCAATATGATGAGCGCTTCCATGCAGGGGGCGATGGCGTTCCAGAAAGGATTGGGCGCCGTCCATTCGCTATCGCATCCCTTGGGTGGCTTGAAAATTAACGGCAATACTGGGCTTCACCACGGCACTCTGAATGCAATCGTGATGCCTGCAGTATTGCGCTTCAATGCGTCCGCACCATCGGTGATCAAGGAAAACAAGATCGCGCGGCTCAAGCACGCGATGCGGCTCAAAGAAAGTGACGATATCGCCGATGCGGTCAGCGCCATGTGTGCGCGTCTCGCACTACCGCCCGGGCTCGAACAGATAGGCGTTAAGAAGGAGATGTTCGATAGCGTCATTCAGGGCGCGATGGTCGACCATTGCCACAAGACTAATCCCCGCGAGGCGACGGCGGACGAATATCGGCAGCTTCTGAACGCGTCGTTTTAGCGGTCTCGCCAAGCATGCAGGTCACTTCCCCGTCTATCAACGAACTTGAAACCCCGGCGCTCTTGCTCGAAAACGGCAAGATGCAAAAAAATATTGTGCGGATGCGAGATCAACTTGCGCGCCTCAAGGTCGGGTTCCGCCCGCATGTCAAAACCGCGAAGTGCGTCGAGGTTGCGCTCGCCATGTCGGGCGGCGTAGCGGGGCCAATAACGGTGTCCACGCTGCGCGAAGCGGATTATTTTGCCGACAATGGCTTCACCGATATCCTATACGCCGTCGGTATCACGGCTAACAAGATGGGGCATGTTGCATCGCTGCTTGGACGCGGCATCAAACTCACCCTGATCCTCGACAATCTGGACGCCGCGCATGCCTTGGTACAGGCTTCCTCCGCCTTGTCGGTGTCCGTCCATGCGCTAATTGAAATCGATTGCGACGGACACCGCGCCGGCATCCTGCCCGACAGCCCTGAACTGCTGGCCGTCGCGCAAATACTCTCTGCAGGCGGCGTCATCGTTGCGGGCGTGATGACACACGCCGGTGGCTCTTACGATTGCCGCAGCGATGCCGCACTGCGCGCCATGGCAGAACAGGAGCGCGCTTGCACCGTGCGTGCCGCCGGGCACTTGCGGCAGGCAGGACACGCCGCTCCTGTCGTTAGTGTCGGTTCCACGCCGACCGCATTGTTTGCCGAGGGTCTCAGCGGTGTAACCGAAGTACGTGCAGGTGTGTTTGTGTTTTTCGATCTGGTGATGGCCGGGCTCGGCGTGTGCCGTGTTGACGACATTGCCGTCTCCGTCCTCACCACCGTAATCGGCCATCAACGCGACAAAGGCTGGACGATTGTCGATGCCGGCTGGATGGCTATGTCGCGTGATCGCGGCACCGCTGCCCAGCCGGTCGATCAGGGCTTCGGCCTGGTGTGCGACGTGTATGGTGCAGCAATGCCCAACTACATCATGATTTCGGCCAACCAGGAGCACGGCATCATTGCGCACCGTTACGGTGACGCGGGCTCGGCACTCAGTCTTTCCGTCGGGTCGCAACTTAGAATTTTGCCCAATCATGTGTGTGCCACCGCTGCCCAACATGCCCGCTACCACGTTGTTGAGGATTCGCCAGCCATTACGGAGGTATGGGAACGGATCAACGGTTGGTGAAATCGCCGCGGGTAGTCGACTTACTTGGATGCGTAGAAATGCAAAAAGCCCTCACCAGGAGGGCTTTTCAGCAAATCGTCAAATCTGAAAATCGTCAGGCTTGTTTGACAGCGTCGCGTTTGACGAGAGTCGCGTAACGTGGTGCCGCAGTATCGGCAACGCGGGCATTTTTTCCCGGTACTTTGGGCGGCTGGCCCGTCGGCGGGGGCAACGACATTACCGGGCGGCTGGTTCCGTGAGCTTGTTTAACGGCAACCGGCGCTTCAACTTCAGCGGCCACGGTTTTACCCTTATCAGCGGCGGTCTTGCGCGTCGCTTTCGGTTTTGCTGCAGGTTTGGCTGTCTTGGTACTGTTCACTTGGAAAGGCCTTTCGTTGGATGATCAGCATTAACTGGGATAATGATGCCATTGTACAGCAGTGACCAATTTCGACCTAACTGCCTGCCAGACATAGGTTTATTACCATTTCTTTCGCATGACAAATGTTAGCGACTCAATTTCGTTTAATTTAAAACTCTAATATTGGTGCGTCTTTCCAGCCATTTTTGCTCCGAAAAGCGCGCCTAGATTAGAGTTTACATTTTGAACTTCTAATAACCCCGTCGTCCCAGCGCAGCAACCGTGTCAAGCGGAAGGCTGAATTTTCCATGTTTGATTGTTTTTTAACATCGCGTTCAGAATCGTCAGGAGCTTGCGCATGCAGGCCGTGATGGCGAGCTTGCTCGGCTTACCGGCTGTCTTGAGGCGTTCATACATGGCCTTGATCGGCGGATTGTGCATGATTGCCGAGACCGTTGCCATGTACAGCACGCAACGCACTTCTGCGCGCCCGCCGCGAATATACCGTTTACCCTGTCGCTTGCCACTGTCGTCCGGGAACGGTGCCAAGCCGACCAGCGCTGAAATCTTTTGCCGATTGAGCGTTCCGAGTTCCGGCAAGTCCGCCAAGAGAGAAAATGTCGTCACCTGTCCCACCCCCGGCACACTGTCGAGCAATGTGGCTTTGTGGCACCAGAGCTCAGAGCTCTTCAGGCGCTTGCCCAAATCAATTTCCAGTCTGGCAATGCGCTTGTCCAGCCACGCGATGTGCTGCTCGACATCCTTCTTGGCAACCGCCGGCACCGAGGCCAAGCGTCCCTTCTCCTGCGCACGCATGGTCACCAGTTGTAGCCGCCGATTCAGCACATCCGCCAGTGCGCGCTGTGCCGCGTCCGGTAGTGTGCGTAACGGCGGGGTCATCCGCTGGCCAAACAAGGCCAGCACCTTGGCGTCAAGCTTATCGGTCTTGGCAAAATGGCCCATCGCTTTGGCGAAATTCCGAACCTGCTTCGGGTTAACCACCACAACCGGTAACCCCACAACGGCCAACGCGCTGACCACGGCGACTTCAAACCCACCGGTGGCTTCAACCACGATGCGTTCGACCCCGCTGTTCTGGAGCAAGGCGACCAGGGCTGCAATACCAACCGCGTCATTACCGAATGGTTGCGATTCGCTTACGGGAAGACAATCAAAATCCAGTGTTAACTTGCTGACATCAATACCGACAAACTTGGTTTCCATGTTGATCACCCATCCTTGTGTTCAATCCGGTGTGCAACCATCCAACCGTTCGGGTTTACACAACACGGCCACCAAAAAAGAAGAAGTACCGATCATCGCTGCGCTCCGTACTTGCTTAAACTATGCAGTACCAGGCTGGGTCGATCTAATACTTCCTCACCAGTTACAACAACGACTACAACCCTATTTTGCGACATACAAGGCTGGGACCCAGTCCGTCCAAGTGCTTGAAAATACGATGGGCTGGATTCCAGCCTACGCTGGAATGACGAACTTTTGAGGTTATAGAAGTTCCCAAATCGTTTGGCGGGCTCTATCGGAATTCGGTGGCAACAGCTTTTATTCGGCGTTAAGGCAAGGTGACCGTGCCCCGCCCAATCGGAATTACTCGCCCGCTGACAAAAATTTGCTTGCTGGCATCGATTTTCAATCCGAGGCTGCAAGCGCGATTGACTGCTTCGCCTTGATCGATGCTGAACTTTATCGGTAGCGTGGTGTTTTTTCCAATAAACCATCCGCCCAGATTGGCCGTGGCCGAACCAGTACCCGGATCTTCGACGATGCCACCGTGTGCCATGAAAAAAAAGCGCGAGAGCAGTTTACCGTCGCCGTTTGCAGCAAATACATATGCCATTGATCGCCCGGCATCGTTGGTAATCTTGGCCAGAAGTTCGGCATTCGGCTTTGCGCGTCTTACCGCATGTGCGTTGGCAAGTGGCACGATGAGTTGTTCGGAACCGGTACTGACCCAATTTGCACCATTGACGACATCCTGCGGTGCCAGGCCGAGCATGGTCGCGAGCTCGACGCTGGAAAGTTTGACGTCGCGAAATGTTGGTGCATTAGCACGCAGCGTCCATAGGTCTTTTTTCGCAGTGACCGGGATCACGCCGGCGAGCATTTCCAGCGTGAGTTCCTCGCCAGAATTGAAAAGTTCGCGAACCACATGGGCGGTTCCTAGTGTTGGGTGGCCCGCAAATGCCATTTCAAAGGTTGGTGTAAAAATGCGCACTCGTGCAGTGGCATTATTGGTGGGAAAAATGAAGGTGGATTCCGAGAGATTGAATTGCTGCGCCAGGGCCTGCATCTCGGCATCGCTGAGGCCATCGCCGGATTCGAACACGCACAGGGGATTGCCGCCAAAAATGGATTCGGCGAAGACGTTTACGAGGCGATAG
>JBKJVA010000318.1:0-2483 GCA_046589675.1 Usitatibacteraceae bacterium | reverse complement strand
CCGCGCCGATGAGGGGCATGCGTTCGGGTCACACACGTGGCGGCACTGGGTTTTTCGCCAGGATGTGGGGTCAGACAAGGTCAGTTACGTGCCAGCAGGGCAAAAATCCGGCGAACTGTTGGATGTGGCTGGCGTATGCGCGGAACTCAAGCAGTCGGAAAGCGCTTTCCGCGCGATGACGGGACGAGGCTTCGATGGTATCTGGCGCGCGCCTGGTGGCAAACTTACGCCCAACGTCACGCGCTTTGCCAAGGCGTGTGGGTACATGCACGTTCCCTGGAGCCCGGCAGGATTTTCCGGCGACGAGTTACCGAGCGAAAAATTTCCGTCTGCGCAGCTGATCAAGACGCAGATTCGCGACATCAAGGACGGCGACATCCTGCTCTGGCACCTGGGAATCTGGTCGCGCAAAGACCCGCTTTATCACCATCTGCATGAACTCATCGTCGGATTAAAGGCCAAAGGTTTATGTTTTGCCCGAATCACCGAACATCAAAAATGGAAACGATAGATGTTTGATTCGCTGGTCAACTTTGTGACGCAACAATTTGCAGCGCTACATGGGCACGTATTTGAAACCGGCGTGCTGCCGGTAGTACACGCATTGGGTTTGGGCGGCTACGCCGAACAAGCGTTTGATGGCACCGAAATTTTCCTCATTGGTGCCATCGAAATTACCCTGCTTGCGTTAGTCTTTGGAGCACTTGAAAATCGCTATCCTGCAGAAGTGCAAAGCGATAAGAGCAGTAAAAAGGTCGACATGATCTACACCATGTTGCATCGCCTGGGGTTCATTCCATTGGTGATGTTTTTTTTGCTGGTGCCAATGTTTGATGCGATTGACGGTGCGATGCGCATGCACGACATTATTCCCTGGAAGCTCGAAGACGGGTTGCCGTTTCTAAATGATTCGCCGTGGCTATCGTTCTTTTTCTATCTTTTGATCCTCGATTTTGTCGCCTACTGGCTGCATCGCGCGCAACATCAATTGAATCCGTGGTGGGCGCTGCACAGCTTGCATCACTCGCAGCAGCAGATGAGCTTTTGGTCGGACGATCGTAACCACGTACTCGACGACGTCGCCATGGACGGCGTGTTTGCTTTGGTCGCGCTGCTGATCGGCGTTGCACCAGCGCAGTTTGTGGCGATCGTTGTCGCTACCCGTGTGATTGAGAGCCTGTCGCATGCGAATCTGAAGCTTTCGTTCGGCCGTATAGGTGAACACTTGCTGGTAAGCCCAAGGTTCCACCGTGTCCACCATGGCATCGGTGTCGGTCATGAGGGCAGTAACCGCGGTGTTAATTTTGCCGTATTGTTTCCGATATGGGATGTCGTTTTCCGAACGGCAAACTTTGATAAGCGTTATCCACCAACTGGCATCCGCGATCAGCTTGATGGCGTAGATTATGGGCGCGGATTTTGGGCGCAGCAGCGACTCGGCTTGCAGCGTTTGATGCATGCATGTTTTAGAAGCAGGGAATTACGAATGAGGATGGGGTAATGAAAATGCATATCCGTACAAACTTCTTGAATACTGCCGCAGCGTTCATCATTGGCATCTGTTCGATGGGCACTGTGGCTGCTGCAGTGTCTCCGGCTGAGATGCCCGGCCGCGTTAAATTGAGTGGAGTGCCTGACGAGAAGGTAACGCTGCGATCGCGTAGCGCGCCCGTCACCCGCATCGATATTTCGCCAAGCGCTGCCCAACTGGCACAAGCTGCCCAGCGCAGCAAGCATGCGCCGGTAGCCGGCGTGGCTGCGATTCATGGCACCAAGTCGCCACCCGTGCGGGGCGCATCACCGCGTCGTGTCGGCTCGGTGTTTCCAAGTGGCGTGGAAGCCAGAGTCGGCGATTGGGAAGCGCTCGCCACTGGTGGGAACGTTACCCATTTTCGCATCACATCGGCTGGCGCAAAAGGCATTCGCGCCAAACTGATTCTGCCAGCCGGTCTTACCCAAGGTGAATTGCGCGTGGTGGGCCAGTTGGACGAAGCAGCGCAAAGAGTGCCGTTAAGTGTCGCGTTGAATGGAGAACTCTGGACGCCCTCGACGGATGGCGCAACGCAAATAGTCGAATTGTTTACCACCCAGCGCGTAACCGGATTAAAGATAAAGGTCGAAGACATAGGGCATTTAGAAGAGTTGCCTTGGTCCATGAAAGACCCCGCTGAGCCTGCACAAAATACCGCGACTGCTGGTGCGTGCACGGTGGACGTGGCCTGCGCAATTGGTGATGACCCTGTAAATGGTAACGCGATCTCAGAGCGGCGCAAATCGGTGGCCCGCATGAGTTTCGTCTCTGGTGGCGGGGTGTTCTCGTGTACCGGTACATTGATTAATTCACCAAGCCAGCAAAATTTCTTTCTGACCGCAAACCATTGTATTTCCACTCAAGCCGAAGCGACCAGTCTTGAAACGCGGTGGTTCTACGAGGCGAGCGCCTGTGGCGGCCTGGTACGAAACGATGTGGTGACCCTAAGTGG
>JBKJVA010000195.1:0-4695 GCA_046589675.1 Usitatibacteraceae bacterium | reverse complement strand
CTGGACATTGAAACCGACTGTATTGGTCGGCACGATGAAAGCGGATAAGCCTTTTTTGCCCAGATCGGGGTCGGTCACCGCAAACACGATCGCCACATGCGCGCGCTTGCCATTGGTGACGAATTGTTTAGCGCCATTCAGCACCCACTTGCCGTCAACAAGTTTGGCTGTCGTTTTAAGGTTATTGGCTTCGGACCCCGCTTGCGGTTCGGTGAGGCAGAAACAGCCGATCTTTTTGCCTGCCGCTAAATCACGCAAGTACATTTCTTTTTGCGCTTGCGTACCCCAGGCCAATATCGGCCCGCAGCCGACCGAATTGTGCACGCTCATTATGGTAGAAGTTGATGCATCACCAGCAGCAATCTCCTCGATTGCCATGGCATAGGCGGTGTAATCGGAAAACGTGCCACCCCACTCCTCCGGCACCACCATGCCGAGCAGGCCAAGCTCGCCCATCTGTGTTACCACCGACTCGGGAATCCATTTGTCCTTTTCCCACTGCGCTGCGTTAGGGGCTAATTGCTCGCGTGCAAAATCGCGCGCCATGTCGCGGATCATGCGTTGCTCGTCTGTCAGAAAATCGTTGGTGGTTTTCATCAGCATTGCTTGCACCGGCGCGGTCAGTAGCCTTCTTTTAGTTTTTCCTCGGCCGTTTGCACCGCTTTTTCGGTCACGGCCTTGGCCTTGTCTATCGATTTAACTTGTTCTCCCCAGACCGGATTGTCGCGCGTCGTCTTGGCGGCGGCGTCGAGTTCTTTTTTCTGTTGCTCAGCGGTTTTGACAGGCTCTTTCTTACTGCACGATACAAGCAATATTGCAGCAAACATTGCGACCACGACGCGAATCTTTACCATGCGAGCTCCTTGCCGGTGTAATCAAAAAAGCGACCGTTCGAATCCGTTGTGGCGTTGGCGATCACTTTGCGTACGCCCGCGATACTTGCCGCTGGTTCGAGATCCGCTTCGGTGCCGCCCATGTCGGTCTTGACCCAACCCGGATGGAAGGTCATGCATGTCACGCCCTTCGGCCCCCATTCCAGTGCCGCCGCCTTCACGACGGCATTGAGCGCTGCCTTGCTGGCACGATAGGTGACAGTACCGCTACTGGTCATGAGGCCGATCGAGCCCATCCGACTGGAAATAAATACGAAGCTGCCTTTAGCTCTTGCCAGCGCCGGTGCAACCACCGGGATGGCACGCAGCGCACCAAGTACGTTGGTGCGCATGACTAAGTCGAACTCGTTTGCCTCAGGCGCGATGACATTGGCGTCGGCGGGCCCGAGGACACCTGCATTGTAGATGCAGACATCGATACTCCTGCCGTCGAGCGCTTTGGCGAGGTTGGCAAAGCCATTTTCGTCAGTGACGTCGAGCCGCAATGCGGTCGCCCCGACCGCTGTCAGCAGGGCATCTTGTTCGGCCGATCGGCACGTGCCCAGTGTGAGCCAGCCATCGCGCCGATATTGGCGAGCGAATTCAAGGCCAAGGCCGCGCGAAGCACCGATGATAAGCACAGATTTCATTGAATCAATATAGGTATCACTAGAATTGGAGCGGATCGCAGACATAAAATGCCTGAAACGGCGCGCCAGTTCTAGTGTTTGCTTTACATCATCTCGACCGCAATGGCAGTGGCCTCACCGCCACCGATACAAAGGGAGGCGATGCCACGCTTGCCGCCGCGCGCTTTCAGGGCGTGTAGCAGGGTGACGATCAACCGCGCACCGGATGCGCCGATGGGATGACCCAGCGCGCACGCACCGCCATTCACATTTACCTTGGCGTGTGGCAGGTTCAAGTCTTTCATCGCGGCCATGGTAACGACGGCAAATGCTTCATTGATTTCATAGAGGTCCACATTCTCCGGGCCCCAACTGAGTTTTTTGTGCAACTTGTCGATGGCACCTACCGGCGCGGTGGTAAACCACTCTGGCTCGTGGGCGTTGGAGGCGTGTCCGACGATACGGGCAATCGGCTTGATACCTTTGGATTTCGCTTCAGACTCTTTCATCAGGATCAGGATGGCAGCACCATCAGAGATCGAGGAAGAACTGGCAGCCGTCACGGTGCCGTCCTTGTTGAACGCGGGTTTGAGCGCGGGGATTTTATCGGGCTTGCATTGCCCCGGTGGCTCATCGGTGTCGAGCATGACATCGCCCGCTTTTCCTTTGACGGTAACGCCGGCGATTTCGGCTTTGAACGCGCCACTGGCGACTGCCGCCTGGGCGCGCTTGACACTTTCGGTCGCGAACGCATCCTGATCGGCGCGGCTGAAGCCGTATTTGGCCGCGGTGGCGTCAGCAAATATGCCCATCGATTTGCCGTCGTAGGCATTTTCCAGTCCGTCGAAAGCCATGTGGTCGAGCGCCTTGACGTGACCGAAACGGAAGCCCTGGCGCGCCTTCGGCAGCAGGTAAGGAGCGTTGGACATACTCTCCATGCCGCCCGCCAACACCACATTGGCGGAGCCGGCCATGATCGCGTCATAGCCGAGCATCACCGTTTTCATGCCTGAGCCGCAAACCTTATTGACGGTTGAGGTGGCGGTGGTTTTCAAAAGTCCTGCGCCCAGTACCGCCTGCCGTGCGGGTGCCTGGCCTACGCCGGCTGGCAACACGCAGCCAATGAGCGCTTCCGTAATGTCTTCGGCTTTCAATCCTGATTGCTCGAAAGCTGCCTTGATCGCGACCGACGCGAGTTGCGGCGAGGACAAAGACAAGAGTTGGCCATTCATGCTGCCAATGGGCGTACGTTTTGCGGCAACGATGACAACGGAATCAGACATGGTTTTCTCCTGGTGCTGGTTAAATGCCACTGACGAGTATGTCGATGGCACGAATGAGTTCGAAACGGTGGACTTCCAGCGATGAGATTCGAGTTCCCAGCGACTGTGCGGGAACCGCGCCGCTTTCGTACATGAAGATCGTAAATTTTTTCCCCTCAACTTCGACTTCCGGCATCAATCCCTCGACGCGTTGCGAAATGGACTTCGATAGTTTAAGCGGTGCCACCCAGCGCGACGGAAGCTGGTCGAGCAAATCGCTCTGCAGCGCCACCACGAATGGTACCGTGGCGCGACCGTTTGGATTGGGGTTGCGGTAAACGTCAAATTGGGCCATGTCAGGTGGCTAAAACAGGCGGAAGCCGTCGCTCCACAAACCATATTTTTCAAAGTGATCATGGCATGCCGCAAATGCGCTCTTGTTGTCGTCGAGCCAGCGTTTGCGCCGTTCCTCCGCAAGCCGGACTTTCAATCCCTCTTCAAGAGTTTGCGACAAGTTGACGCCGAGATCGCGTGCTTTGGCGAGCAAATCTGCATTGACAGAAACATTGGTCGGTCGCTTTGGCGCGGATGTGTCATAGCACGCCATTGATTGTCGGACGATATGCGAGGTGGATGAATTGGTTCGAGCGGTTCTGGATCTGGCCATCGCGTGCTCCGTGTGTGTTATGCACATAGTTTATGCGCATTATTGATGCGCTGCAAATCAAGCGCTCTCACCAAACAGTTCGCGACCGATCAGCATCCTGCGAATTTCGTTGGTGCCAGCGCCAATATCGTATAGCTTCGCGTCACGCAGCAATCTACCGGTCGGGTATTCGTTGATATAACCATTGCCACCCAGTGTTTGGATTGCCTCCAGCGCCACCTTTACCGCGCACTCGGAGGCATACATAATGCACGCCGCGGCGTCCTTGCGGGCGGCGCGGCCACGACCTTGGTCAAGCATGGACGCCACGCGATAACTAAAGGCACGCGAACTTTGCAGCGCCACGTACATATCTGCAACTTTACCCTGCATGAGGCCAAAAGTTCCGATCGGCTGGTCGAACTGTTTGCGCTCGTGAAGATACGGCAGCACCACATCCATTGCCGACTGCATGATGCCAATTGGGCCGCCGGAAAGCACGGTTCGTTCAGTGTCGAGGCCACGCATCAGCACGCGCGAACCGGCGTTGAATTCGCCCAGCACATTCTCTTCCGGGATTTCACAATCCTCGAACACCAACTCACAGGTGTCTGAGCCGCGCATTCCCAGTTTGTCGAGCTTTTGCGCCGTACGGAAACCCGGGAAGCCTTTTTCGACAATGAAAGCCGTCATGGCGCGCGAACCCTGGTCTTTGGGGGCGGTGCGCATGTATACGACCAACACGTCGGCGTGCGGGCCGTTGGTTATCCACATCTTGTTGCCGTTTGCGATATAACGGTCGCCTTTCTTTTCCGCCCGGCAGGTCATCGAGCCGACCACATCGGAACCAGCGCCGGGTTCGGACATCGCCAGCGCACCGACGTATTCGCCTGAGGAAAGTTTGGGCAGATATTTATTGCGCTGTGCTTCAGAGCCGTTGAGATAGAGATTGTTTACGCACAAGTTTGAGTGCGCGCCGTATGCCAAACCGACAGAAGCGGAGGAGCGCGAGACTTCCTCCATCGCCACGGTGTGCGCCAGATAGCCGAGTCCGGACCCGCCGTATTCCTCAGGAATGGAAATGCCGAGCAAACCCAGGTCGCCCAGCTTTTTCCACATGTCCATCGGGAATTCGTTTTGGTGGTCTATCTGCGCGGCCCGTGGCGCGAGTTCAGCGTCGCACATGCGCTTGACAGAATCGCGCAAGGCGTCCGTGTCTTCGCTGATGTGAGTGTCGAAAATCATGATTTCTCCGATAGCCGTCGCGGTGACGGCAGTCTTGGCTG